>CAMVYG010000311.1 GCA_947171615.1 uncultured Clostridia bacterium | reverse complement strand
GGAGTACAGCGTGCACAATTTTGTGTTCAGTTCCTCCGCAACGGTTTATGGGGATCCGGCTTCTGTGCCGATCCGTGAGGATTTTCCCACCGGGAACACCACGAATCCTTATGGTACCACGAAGGTGATGATCGAACGCATTTTGACGGATTGCGCCAAGGCAGATTCGGAATTTAATCCCATCCTGCTTCGGTATTTCAACCCGGTGGGCGCCCATGAAAGCGGGAAGATCGGGGAAGACCCCAACGGAATTCCCAATAATCTGGTTCCCTATATCACCCAAACTGCCGTTGGTAAGCGGGAAAAGGTGCATGTGTTTGGTGACGATTATCCCACGCCGGACGGAACCGGAGTAAGAGATTATATCCATGTGGTAGATCTGGCAAAAGGCCATGCGGCGGCTTTGAAGCTGTTTGAAAAAGGAAACTGCGGGCTGAAGATTTATAACCTGGGAACGGGAAAAGGGTATTCTGTGCTGGAAATGATAGAGGCGTTTTCCAGAGCGGCGGGAAAAGAAATTCCCTATGTGATCGACGACAGACGCCCGGGAGATATCCCGGAGTGCTATGCGGACTGTACGAAAGCCTGGGAAGAGCTTCACTGGAAGGCGGAAAAGCAGCTGGACGATATGTGCGCCGATTCCTGGCGCTGGCAAAGGATGAACCCCAATGGATTTGACGATGAATAAGCATCTGATTTTAGCTTCGGCCTCTCCCAGTCGAAAAATGCTGTTAGAACACGCGGGAGTGGACTTTGAAGTTCTTGTTTCCGGTGTGGACGAAGAGGTACCTCCTGAGTATACGCCTGCGCAAACAGTAGAATGCCTTGCACAGCGGAAAGGCGAGGCGGTGTTTCAGTTGCGCCCAGACTGTACTGTGATTTCAGCGGATTCCGTGGCGAGTATCGATGGGCTGATCCTGGGAAAGCCGGAGGATGATGAAGCTGCCAAAGTAATGTTGCGCAGGCTTTCCGGCAGGACCCATGAGATATTTACAGGCGTGTGTCTGCTTTCCGGAAGTCAGAAAGAGGTGTTCCACAGTGTCACAAAGGTCACCTTTTATCAGCTGACAGACGAGGAGATCGAAGAGTATGTTTCCATGGGAGAATCCCGGGGCAGAGCCGGTTCCTATGGGATCGAGGGAAAGGGCGTAACTCTGGTACAATCCATTTGCGGAGATTATTCCAATATTGTCGGCTTGCCTGTGGCGGAAACGCTGCGCCGGCTGAGGAAATGGGAGATTTATTGAAATGATCAAGGCACAAAAACCATCTTTTCTGTGTAGTATAAAGCAGTGAGGTGGTTTTGTGCGTTACATATTAAAACGGCATATCCCTGCCCGGTTTCGTTCTCCGGCAGGAAAAAAGAAATTGTTGCGAAGGGTTCTGCTGGCAGTACTGGCTGCGCTGCTTTCCTGGGAGACCGCAGCGGAAGTTGGGCTTTTCTCTGTTTCCCAGGCGCTTACGGAAACAGCGGCTCGAAGCTATCTTCTTTCCCAAATGAGCCAGGCAGTGAATGAAGAACTGCGATCTGAGAAGAATGGTCTTGTAGAGATCAATCGAACAGGAGGCGGGGAAGTATCTGCCGTCAGTGCGGATACTGCGGCGCTGAACAATTTAAAAGCAGGCGTGCTTTCACGATTGAAAAAATCTCTAAATGGAATCGTAACGGCATGGGTCCCTATCGGGAGCCTGACCGGGGTTGGCGTCCTTAACGGACGCGGGCCTGGTGTGCCGATCCGGCTAAAGCTGGAAGCTTCCGCCGATGTGACATTTCAAACGGAATTTTGCTCGGCAGGGGTCAACCAGAGCTGCCACCGTATCACCATGACAGTAACAGCCAAGGCATATTCGCAGTCCAAGCGTTTTGAAGCACTGGTGGAGGAAGAAACGGAAACAGTCTTGGCGGAAACGGTTGTAATAGGCGCGGTGCCCGATGTTGCTTTGACAAAAAGCTGAGGCCGATTATTTCATCAGGAACGGAAGGAATTATATCAATGGAGAGAAAAGATGCTGCTGTAGAGCTGGAAAAACTGCGGGAGCAGATCAGGTATCACAGCCAAAAATATTATACGGAGGACGACCCGGAAATCAGTGACCGAGAGTATGATATGCTCTACCGGCAGCTGGAAGATCTGGAAGCGGAATTTCCTGAGCTTATTACGCCCGATTCTCCCACACAGAAGGTAGGAGGAGCAGGGTATAATACCTTTGCGCCGGTGGTTCATGAAGTACCATTGGAAAGCTTGCACGATGCCTTTTCCGAAGAAGAGCTGCGGGCTTTTGATAATAGGGTGCGGGGAGAGATTCCGAATCCTTATTATATGGTGGAACCAAAATTTGACGGGCTTTCCGTGGCGCTGGAATATCGGGACGGCGTTTTTGTCCGCGGTTCTACCCGGGGGGATGGCGTAACAGGGGAAGACGTGACGGAGAATATCAGAACGATCCGCACCGTGCCGAAAAAGCTGAAGGAACCGGTTCCTTTTCTGGAAGTGCGGGGAGAGGTGTATAT
>CAMVYG010000310.1 GCA_947171615.1 uncultured Clostridia bacterium | reverse complement strand
TCATGGGGACGATCTGCCATATCACGGGGAGAGGAAACGATGGCCTGGGCCACGTCGATGCCCTCGGTCACTCTGCCGAAGGCGGCATACTGCCCGTCCAGGTGGGGGGCGTCCGCCACCATGATGAAGAACTGGGAGCCGGCGCTGTTGGGCCGCATGGAGCGAGCCATGGAAAGCACGCCGGTGGTGTGCTTCAGATCATTCTGAAAGCCGTTTCCGGTAAATTCTCCCTTGATGCCGTATCCGGGGCCGCCCATGCCGGTGCCCTCGGGATCGCCGCCCTGGATCATAAAGCCGGGGATCACCCGATGAAAGATGGTGCCGTCATAAAAGCCTTTCTTTATGAGGGAAATGAAATTGTTCACGGTGTTGGGGGCGATATCGGGATACAGCTCCGCCTTGATCACGCCTCTGGTGGTTTCAATGGTAACGATTGGGTTTTTCATAGGTATCTTGATCCTTTCTGTTATTTCGGTTAAAACAGACCTGCCGGCCTTCCGTATCTGAAATGCAGTCTATCATATTTTTCGAAAAAGTGCAATCATCAGAAACAGCAAAATTACTATGAAGAAGGGAGCGTCATCTATGAAGCTGATATCCTGGAATGTCAACGGTCTGCGGGCCTGTATGGGAAAGGGCTTTGCGGAATTTTTACAGGCGGAAAACCCGGATGTGATCTGCCTGCAGGAAACGAAAATGCAGAAGGAGCAGGCAGATTTCGATTTTCCCGGCTATTATGAATATTGGAATTCCGCTGTGGTGCGAAAGGGGTATTCCGGTACGGCAATATTTTCCAAAACCAGGCCTCTTTCCGTGACTTATGGGATGGGAATAGAGGAATTTGACGGGGAAGGCCGCGTCATTACCGCGGAATACGAAAGCTTTCTTTTGGTGACGGTGTACACTCCCAATTCCCAGCGGGAGCTGACCCGGCTTTCCTACCGCATGGAATTTGAAGATGCGTTCCGGGCCTATTTGGGTAAGCTGCGGGAGAAAAAGCCGGTGATTGTCTGTGGAGATATGAATGTAGCCCACCGGCCTATCGACCTGAAAAATGCGAAGCCCAATATCGGAAATGCGGGGTTTACATATGAGGAACGGGGGAAGTTCAGTGAGCTGCTGGCCTCGGGCTTTCTTGATACCTTCCGGTATTTTTACCCGGAGCAGGAGGGAGCCTATTCCTGGTGGAGCTACATGTACCATTCCAGAGAAAATAACGCCGGGTGGCGGATCGATTATTTTCTGGCGGATCAGCGTCTGGAGGAGCGGCTTTCCGACAGCCTGATCTTGTCCCAGGTGCAGGGCAGCGACCATTGTCCGGTAGAATTACTGGTAAAGGACTGAGAGAAGATGTGTGAAAAAAACGAGATGGGGCTTTTACGGACATGGCTTCAGGAAAGCAGGCATACGGTTTTTCTAGGCGGAGCGGGAGTTTCCACCGAAAGCGGTATTCCGGATTTTCGCAGCGCCTATGGGCTGTACCGGGAAAAGCAGCAGGGGATTTCCTATGAAGAAATGCTTTCCCATTCCTATTTTGTGAGGCATACGGAACAGTTTTATGAATTTCTCCGCCGGGTCATGCTGTACCCGGACGCAAAGCCAAATTCCGCCCATTACGCTTTGGCACAGCTGGAGGCAAAGGGGAAGCTGGATGCGGTGATCACCCAGAATATTGACGGGCTGCACCAGGCGGCGGGCAGCAAAAGGGTGATCGAGCTTCACGGCAGCGAAAACCGCTACTACTGCCTTTCCTGCGGAAAGAAATACGATATGAGCATTGTGCTGAACGGTGAAGGAATCCCCAAATGCAGCTGCGGCGGCACGGTGCGCCCTGATGTGGTGCTGTATGAGGAGCCGCTGGACCAGCGGAACATGCAGCGGGCGGTGGAGTATGTGGAAACAGCTGATCTGCTTGTGGTAGGAGGCACCTCCCTGGTGGTGTACCCGGCGGCGGGCCTGATCAATTATCTGAGCAGAGGGGCAAGGCTGGTTTTGCTGAACCGGGATCCCACGCCCTTTGACAATCGGGCTGATCTGGTATTCCGGGAGGATATCGGCACGGTTTTGAAACAGGTGGCTCAAGAGGAATCATGAAAACTATTTCTGCGGTAAACTTATGATTTATCATTCCCTGCACACCGTTATTCTCTGAGCAAAAACAACGCTTGCGTTGTTTCCCTGGAAGATTCTTGGCTGCTGCTTACCGTCGCCCTCTCAGTCTCGCTTTGCTCGACAGCTCTCCCATAGGGAGAGCCAAGTCTGTAGTCGTTACTCTCTGCTAGTCGAGATTCTTCGGCGTTTTCACGCCTCAGAATGACAGTAAATAATGATTGATAAATCATAGTTTACCACTCAACCGAATGTAGGGACCAGCCTCCGGACGGTCCGTCGGCTTAGCTGAGAATTTGCGGCCCGCCGGGGACGGTGCTATGCCCCAGTGGGGCATAGCACCGTCCTCATCTGTTGACTCGGGCGCAAAGTGCCGGTGGCACTTGTCATGCGCCGACCGTAATGAAATGA
>CAMVYG010000309.1 GCA_947171615.1 uncultured Clostridia bacterium | reverse complement strand
ATATATAGTTAAGTATACCATTATCCCACCTGTCTTTCAAGATTCAGTATAAGATATAGAGAGAAAAAGCCGGTTTTTTCAGATTCTAAAAAGCCGGATGGGAGCATATAACTTGTCTATCAGTTTACATCAAGCGAGGTGAAACACCATCGAAACGTTGACGTTGGAAAACGGCGAGCTGTTTATTTCCGATCTGGGAGAAAACAAGGAAATCTCAGTGGATGGCCAGCCTGCCCAACTCGGCAGATACGCCGCGATCAAAAGTTCCTCCGACGGGCAGTTCCGCCTTATGGAGGTAAGCTCTGATCTGGAATATCTGCTGGAAAAATACGGACTTGAAAAACAAGCTATAGGAAGGATCACACACAGATGGAAGTAATGTTTCAGGATCTGGTCACTTCAATCGGAGTTTCTGTTCAAAAAGCCAGAAGAGCCATAGAAGACGCCGCTATGGAGCTGTACTTTCAGGGGTATGAAACAGACGGCGCAGATCAACCGGTATATACCCCTATTCAAAGACGCATCCGGCTTCCCATGGGAACGGCCTCCGGCAAAATTTTGGAGGTTCCCGTTACCGCCCTGTATCACCATAACACGATAGAACTGGACAGCGTCACCGTCAAACTGAAATTTCTGCCCTGCGGGGTTTCGCAGGACGGGGAGAAAGAAGATCTGCGGCTGGAGATCAAATCTCCGGAAAGCGGGGAACAGCCGGAATCTCCTTACAGCGAGCTTTCCCTTTCCTTTCAAAGCGCCTGCGCTCCGGAAGGAATGTCCCGGGTCAACGAACATTCCCTCAAGCCCCTTTCCCGGTAAAGCGGCAAAAATTTCAAAAAACCCCTTTCCCACAAATCAAAAATTTAGAACCTGTATTCATAGTCGAAAATGGCAGAGAAGCAAGGATTTTTTCCACTGCACTAGACAAATTTTCGCAGGCATACTGCCGTATGGCAAGAAAATTTAACAACGGGCAGTGCAAAAAAAGGCTGCTTTGCTGCCGTATGCAGGCTGTGAATACAGGTTCTTAACCTGAAGAAAGGAAGAAGAGCATATGTCAACGCAAATTACAACCCCCGGAACCAACGATACCGCCGAGGCTTTTGCAGGCCTGCCTCTGGGCCTTCTGGTCTGCCAGCCCATTTTGGAAGTGGCAAAGGGACAGCTTGCCCTTTGCCGTGTTTACATTGACCAGCTGCTTGAACTTGCGTACAACGATCCCAACGATCCCGAAAAGGGCACCCGCACGATTTCCTTCACCTTTGACCGATTGATCATCGACAAGGTCACCGGCAAAGAAACCACGAAAACCATGACGCTGAACGTACCGCTGATCTCTCTGGTGCCCATGCCGGCCTTTACCATGGACGAAACTACCGTGGATTTCAACATGGAGGTAAAGGAATCCACTGTGGATACCAGCGATTCCTCCTCCAGCTTCTCCACCACCGAATCCTTTAACTTCTGGGGAGTCAGCGCTTCCATTACCGGAAATGTTTCGGCAAACAATTCCCATACCAGAAGCACAGACAACACCGCCAAATACACCATTCACGCCAGAGCGGTGCAGCAGCCGCCTACAGAGGGGATGGCAAAGCTTACCTCGCTGTTTGCTTCCAGCATAGAGCCCTATGAAAAAAACCAGTAGAGCTTTTGAAAGCGAATTAGGAGAACCGTATGCGTTTACCCCCGATCAACAGCCTCCCGCTTGAAGCAGATCCCGCACACACAAACTGGAAGGATCTGTTTTCTGTTCCCAGCCAGCCCAGCGTCCCCAGTGCGCCCCGAAGACAAAGCTCTGCTTTAAGCCCCGATGAGCTTTACCGGTACATGTACCCTATCGACCCCCGTACCAACGACCGTGCAGTGATCGGCGTATATACATCGGGCAGTCAGACCACTCAAAAGAAGCATCTGAAATCTATTTACAAACTGGCGAATCTTCCCTTCTGCTGTCACAGCTGCGGAAATGAAATTCCGGAGATCATCGCCAATGTGGGAGGCCGCCCAACGCCTACAGGACTTTATTCTCTGATCGGCGATCACCAGCCGCCAACCGTTCTGTATGAACTGCTCACAAATATCGGAAAGCTGGCAGGCGCCGCCTTTGGGAAGCTGGGGCAGGCGGCTCTTCAGATCCAATTAAATGAACCCGCCCTGACTCTTTACGAATTTAAAGTGGAAAACATTCTTTACCAAACAAATTCCTATTCTCTGGCGGTGAACCTCTCCCATCAGGAGCCCCGCGCTGTTTCCTATGGGAAGTCTGGGCAGTTCTTGTACCCGCACTGCGAAACGTGCAGCAACACACAGGGCCGTCTGCTCTGGTAACCGCCATACTATAACAGAAAACCGTCCTGCCTTTACGGCAGGACGGTTTTCTGTTACGCCTCTTTCCGGTAAATTAAAAAATCGAAAGAAATTTCTGTGGAAAACCCTTTCGTTTCCTGCAGCCTTCTGCCGCCCTCCACATCGGTTTTCCAGTAATAGGGTGTCATGGTAAACAGATCCAAGGCGGTCTCCGGGTC
>CAMVYG010000308.1 GCA_947171615.1 uncultured Clostridia bacterium | reverse complement strand
GTAAAGCAGAAACCGCCCTCGACCTTTTCTAACCACTAACAACTAATTTCTAGCAGCTACTTTCCCAATCTCAGCGCGCGGGAAGCATTCAGCACCGCTAAAATCAACACGCCTACATCGGCAAAAACAGCTTCCCACATAGTCGATAGACCAAAGGCGCTGAGCAGCAGCACCAGCCCCTTCACTCCCAGGGCAAACCAGATATTCTGCCGCACGATCCCCAGCGTTCCCTTGGAAATCTTCATGGCCGCCGCAATTTTAGAGGGCTTATCATCCATCAGCACAATATCCGCCGCTTCAATGGCGGCGTCAGAGCCCAAAGCCCCCATGGCAATGCCGATATCCGCCCGGGACAATACCGGAGCGTCGTTGATGCCGTCTCCCACAAAAGCCAATTTTCCCTTTGGGGAGGTTTCCTGAAGCAGCCTTTCTACCTGCTCCACCTTATCGGCGGGCAGCAGCTCAGTATAAGCCTGATCCAGTCCCAGTTCCGCCGCAACCGCTTCGCCGGCTTCTTTCGCGTCTCCGGTAAGCATCACAAGCCTTTTCACACCTTGAGCCTTCAAAGCCGAAACGGTCTCTTTGGCGTCGGGCTTCAGCTCATCGGAAATAAGAATGTGCCCCATGTACCTGCCGTCCACTGCCACATGCACCACCGTTCCCGGCTTGCGGCAGGCAGTACAGGAAATCTGCTGTTCCGCCATGAGCTTTTCATTGCCCGCACAAACTGTTTTACCGTCCACTACTGCCTGCACGCCTCTTCCGGCAAGCTCCTGCGTATCGGTCACACGGGAGGAGTCCAGCTCCTTGCCAAAGGCTTCCTTCAGGGAGCGGGAAATGGGGTGATCCGAATAGCTCTCTGCCAAAGCTGCCGTTTCCAGAAGCTCCTGTTCCGTGCAGCCGTTGGGGGATATCTCTGTTACCCGGAATACGCCCTGAGTCAATGTTCCGGTTTTATCAAATACCACGATCTCCGCCTGAGAAAGAATTTCCAAATAACTCGCTCCCTTGATCAGCACACCGCTCCGGGAAGCGCCGCCGATCCCGCCGAAAAAGCTGAGCGGCACGGAAACCACCAGAGCACAGGGACAGGAAACCACCAGAAAAACCAGAGCCCGGTTGAGCCAGTCAGCCCATCCACCATGAAGCACAAGAGGCGGCAAAACCGCCAAAAGCACGGCTCCGATCACTACAACAGGGGTATAATACCGGGCGAATTTGGTAATGAAATTTTCCGCCTTTGCCTTCTTACTGCTGGAATTTTCCACAAGATCCAATATTTTAGAGACAGTGGATTCCCCAAAGGGCTTTGTCACCCGTACCTGTAACAGTCCGGTCTGGTTGACACAGCCGCTGATCACAGCGTCTCCCGGCTTTACCTCTCTGGGCAGGGATTCTCCTGTAAGCGCGGCAGTGTTTAGAGAGGAAAAGCCTTCCGTCACTACGCCGTCCAGCGGGATCCGTTCTCCAGCCTTGATGACGATCAGATCCCCCACCGCCACTTCCTCCGGGTCTACCTGTACCAACTCGCCATTTTTTGAGATGTTTGCATAGTCAGGCCGAATATCCATCAACTCAGAAATGGATTTCCGGGATTTTCCCACGGCATAGCTTTGAAACAGCTCTCCCACCTGATAGAACAGCATCACAAACACAGCCTCGGGGTATTCCCCTTCCCCAAAAAAGCCGGTACAGAAAGCGCCTACCGTAGCCAGCGCCATTAAAAAATTCTCATCAAAGATCTGCCCGTGAGCAATATTTTTTAAAGCCTTCCACAGCACATCCCAGCCAATTACAAAATAGGCCGGAAAAAACAGAAGGAACCGCCATCCGCCCTGATACGGGATCAGCACCGCTGCGGCCAGCAGTATCGCGCTGGCTACAATGCGGAGCAGCATTTTCTTTTGTTTTCTTGTCATAACCGAATTCGCCTCATTTCCATGTAAAGCAAAAAGCCTGTACAGCAATTAAAAAAACTTGTGTTTCCGCATTTTTCTATTGGGTACAGGCCTTAAAGCAATCATTTTTCAAGATGTTCTTTTAAGTTTACATAACTTCTGTTACCTCGACGCTTTTACAGCACGATCGTACAGTCCGGCTCCACCTTTTTGCAGACCTTAATGATCTGCTTTAGAATTTCGTCAAAGCGGCTGTCCTCCGCGTCCAGTGTCAGCTTCTGCGTCATAAAGCTTACAGAGGCGTCATTGACGCCGTCTATCTTTTTGATGGCCGTTTCCATCTTTGCCGCGCAGTTTG
Organism: uncultured Clostridia bacterium; assembly: GCA_947171615.1. Lineage (GTDB taxonomy): Bacteria > Bacillota > Clostridia > Oscillospirales > Acutalibacteraceae > Acutalibacter. Next base: position 290 of record CAMVYG010000308.1, on the reverse strand, counting down.
CGCAGTCCAGGTCCAAAAGGTCAAATTTCTTTTTCATGCAGCAGCACTCCCTTATTTCAAATTTGTAATGATCGAACTTTCCCCGCAACATGCAGGAAAAGTAATAAAACTTCTATTCAGTAATATGCTCTATGCCCTGATCCAGAATTGTTCGGACATGGCCGTCTGCCAGAGAATAAAACACGGTTTTACCCTCCCGGCGGTACTTTACCAGCTTACTTTTTTTCAAAACCTGAAGCTGGTGGGAAATTGCCGATTGAGTCATTCCCAAAAGCTGTGCGATATCGCAT
>CAMVYG010000307.1 GCA_947171615.1 uncultured Clostridia bacterium | reverse complement strand
AGTATGAAGAATGGGCCGACTTTCTGTATGCCTTCAAGTATACAAATCCCGCAAATTACCGTTCTCTTCGGGCAGACTGCGAGGAGATTACCGTGCGCAGATACAACGAGATATTGACAAATCTGAAAACGCAGAAGCCCGTTTCCAAATATAAGTGTCCCCAGGTGGTGCTGGAAAAGATCAAGCCGGAGTGGCTGAAAAGCGTGAAGGTAATGGGGAAAAACGGCTTGCTGTCCGCTTTGTTTGGCAGACGGTGAGCTTGCTTACGAAAGAGAGGAATGGCTCTATGATGATCGGAAAGTATATTTTATCCCTCGACCAGGGAACCACCAGCTCCCGGGCGGTGCTCTTCGATTCCTTCGGTGGCGTGGCCGGTATGGGCCAACGGGAATTTAAGCAGATCTATCCCCAGCCGGGCTATGTGGAGCATGATGCGGTGGAGATTTTGCAGACCACGCTTTTTGCCATGCGACAGGCGGTGGAGCAGGCGGGGATCAAGGCGTCGGATATAGCGGCGATCAGCATTACCAACCAGCGGGAAACTACCGTGGCCTGGGATTCTGTTTCCGGAATCCCCATCTGCAATGCCATTGTGTGGCAGTGCAGGCGTACTGCGCCGGAATGCGAGGGTTTGCGGTCTGCCGGAATGGAACAATATATCAAGGATACCACCGGTCTTTTGATCGATCCCTATTTTTCCGGCACCAAAATGAAATGGATCTTAGAGCATGTTCCCGCCGCCGGAGAACTGGCGGAAAAGGGCCGCCTGCGGTTTGGAACCATCGATACTTGGCTGGTGTATTCCCTGACTGACGGGGCTTCCTATGTAACAGACGTATCCAACGCTTCCCGCACCATGCTTTTTGACATTCACAGGCTGCAGTGGGACGATACCATGCTGCGGGAGCTGGGAATTCCCCGCAGCGCCCTTCCCAGAGTGGCGGAATCCGGGGAGATCGTCGGCATGTGTAAGGACTCGGTGCTGGGAGAGGAGATCCCTATTGCGGGCATGGCAGGAGACCAGCAGGCAGCCTTGTTCGGCCAGTGCTGCTTTGAAAAGGGTATGGTAAAAAATACATATGGAACCGGCTGCTTCGTGCTGATGAATACCGGGGAAAAGCCGGTATCTTCAAAAAACGGACTGCTTACCACCATTGCCTGGAAATTAAATGGGAAAACTACTTACGCGCTGGAAGGCAGCGCTTTCAACGCCGGTTCTGCCATTCAGTGGCTGCGGGACGAGCTGGAGCTGATCAAAACGCCCCAGGAGGCAGATCAATTGGCGGAAACCGTGGAAGACAGCGGCGGCGTTTCCTTTGTTCCGGCCTTTACCGGCCTGGGCGCGCCCTACTGGGATATGTATGCCAGAGGGGCTTTGCTGGGGGTGACCCGAGGCACCAGGCGGGCTCATCTCTGCCGTGCTGTTTTGGAAAGTATCGCCTTGGAAAGCTACGATCTGGTAAAGACCATGGAACGGGAATCCGCCGTGTGTATGCCGGAGCTTCGAGTAGACGGCGGCGCTTCCCGCAGCCGGTTCTTAATGCAGTATCAGGCGGATATTCTGAATGTTGAGGTCTGCCGTCCTCAGTGTCTGGAAACTACTGCTTTGGGCTCTGCCATGCTGGCAGGGCTGACGGTGGGCGTGTGGGACAGCCTGGAGGAGCTTTCCTCCATTTGGAAGGAAAATACCCGGTTTACTCCCGATTACGCTGCTGAAAGGCGGGAAGCGGAGGTAGCCCGTTGGCATGAAGCCGTTCGGCGCAGCATGGGCTGGACGGGTGCTAACAGTTAACTGTTAGTGATTAGTAATTCATTATTAGAGAAAGGCAAGGCTTTTTCGTTACTGAGTTGTATTTACCGCGAACTGCGCAGGAATATAGAAGACCATAAAAAGGAGATCCCGTTTTTTAACGGGATCTCCTTTTTAAATCTTTGAGCATATGACAAGAAATAGAAATTGATAGAATTTAGCTTTTGTTTTTCAGAGAAGAGGATTCTTCCTGCATGTCCTTCTGAGCAAGATGTTCCAGCAGGATGTATTCAATGTAATTTGTCATGGAACGGTGCTCTTTGGAGGCAAGCGCCCCAATCTTATCAAAGACTTCATCGGAAAGACGGAGGGTGAATACCCGTTTGTTGGTAGCCATTTGTATCTCTTCCTTTCCTTTATTGTATCTATAATATGACTTTTATAAAGGAAGATATACATTCTGTTGACAGCTAAGTGATATCACTTTATAATGTTATTATGAAAATTTGCAAATGGGGATTTTTTGTCTCACCCCAATTTTTTTGAAAGAACGTCTTTTTATAGCACAGGGTCAGTGTTCTGTGCTCTAAGAGCCTATCCCTGCATCCCTAATTTTGGAATAGGCTCTAAAGCTTTGCTTCTTCCACCTGGCAGCGCTCTAAAGCGTATTCGATTAAAATGCCGATCAGTTCATTTCTGCTGCGGCCTGTCTGGGCAGCCAGGTCTTCCAGATGTTCAGCAGTTCCCTCCTTGATCCGGATGGAAAAAACCTTATACCCGTCCTCGCCCTTTGGTCGTTTTG
>CAMVYG010000306.1 GCA_947171615.1 uncultured Clostridia bacterium | reverse complement strand
TTCTTATATGTCCGATGAAATTTATAAGCTGGTTGCAGGAAAACTGACCCGCAGGCTGGTAAAGGAAGCGGATGGGAAGTTTTGCGAGGAAAAGCTATGAAAAAACGGCTTTTTTTGACGGTTCTCTGCGTGGTTCTGGTTGTGGCGGCGGGAGTTCGCGTTTATCAGGTAAATACAGCCGATTACTGCAAATATTTTCCGGTCAGAAAGTTTTATGAAAGAGGAGAGCAGGTGCCTCTGAACAAGGAACATTACTATTTTACTAGGTATGACTGGAGCGGCTATACGGTAGAGGTAACAGACGCCAGAATTGAAGAAACCGCCACCTTTCTGGCGGAGCATCAGGCGGATGAGGGTTTTCTGGAGCAGAACGGCTATACACAGAACGTGCATCATGCCTACGACTACCTGTGTATTGTGACGGCGGTGTTCCGCTATAACGGAACGGACAGCTTGGAAAAGGATCCCATTGACATGATAGAGTTCAAGCTCTTGGGGCTGGATTATACTATGGACTGCGCTTATGAGCTGAATCGGCTTCCCGGATTTAACCCGAATATGCAGGGAAACAGCAGGTTTGTGATCACCTCCGGAAAGCCCTTTACCGTGGAGCTTCCGTTTTTTATCAGCACGGGCTTTGAAACAGGTATGAGCGTGGACTATTTTCAAAAAAGCAGGCCTCAGTTATTAGTAACGTATTATCCGGAGGAAAGCTGTATCTCTGTTTTTCCGGAGGGTGTTGCGTAAGAATTCCACATTTCATAAAAAATTTACGAAAAAGTTTTCCCGGGAAGATATGCGGGAAAACTTTTCTTTTGCGTTGTTTTGTGATATAGTAGACGTTGGATTCTGGATGCTGGACACTGGATAAGGTCACGAGCGAAAGAACAAACTAAAAAATGGTTCACCGCAAGGTGTAGATGATCGCAAAGCGATCATCCTGGAGAAGGCCTGAGGCGTAAAACACCTCTTTTTTCTCGTTTTGCTCGAAAAGCGCCGTCTTTTTTCAGAGCGGAGTTATTCTTAGATACTGGAAAGGTCAAAGACGGGAAGCGTAAAAGGAAAGGAACGTGTAAGAATGGGAAGTAGAGAAAATTTAAGGAATGTGGCGATCATCGCCCACGTAGACCATGGAAAGACCACGCTGGTAGACCAGCTTTTGCGGCAAAGCGGCGTGTTCCGGGCCAATGAGGCGGTGGCGGAGCGTGTGATGGATTCCGGGGATCTGGAGCGGGAAAGAGGGATCACCATCCTCTCCAAGAATACCGCCGTGATGTACCAGAATACCAAGATCAATATTGTGGATACCCCCGGCCATGCCGATTTCGGCGGTGAAGTGGAGCGGGTGCTGATGATGGTGGACGGCGTGCTGCTTCTGGTGGATGCCTTTGAGGGCTGCATGCCCCAAACCCGGTTTGTTTTGAAAAAAGCTTTGGGGCTGGGAAAAAGGCCTGTGGTAGTGTTGAATAAGATCGACCGTCCCGGCGCGCGCCCTGCCGAAGTAGTGGACGAGGTGCTGGATCTCTTTATTGAGCTGGGCGCCAACGATGACCAGCTGGAGTTTCCGGTAGTGTATGCTTCTGCCAGAGACGGCTATGCCACCCTGGACCCCAACGTGCCCGGCACGGATATGACCCCGCTGTTTGAGATGATCATAAACGAGGTGCCGGCTCCCCAGGGAGACCTGGACGGCCCCACTCAGATCTTGTTTTCCAATATTGATTATGACGACTATGTAGGCCGCATTGGAATCGGCCGGGTAGAGCGGGGCAGTGTTCGGGTAGGAGAGACCGTTACGATCTGCGGCGGCGCGGAGGATGTGCGCAAAAACGCCAAGGTCACAAAGCTGTATCAGTTTGAAGGCCTGAAGCGGGTAGAGGCGGAATCTGCCGGGCTGGGGGATATTATTGCCGTTTCCGGCATTGCAGACCTGAATATCGGCCAAACCGCCTGCGCCGTGGACTGCGTGGAGCCTCTGCCCTTTGTGAAGATCGATGAGCCCACGGTTTCCATGATGTTTATCGTCAATAATTCTCCCTTTGCCGGACGGGAAGGAAAGTATGTGACTTCCCGGAATCTGCGGGACAGGCTCTTTAAAGAGGTGGAAACCAATGTGGCCATGCGGGTGGAGGAAACGGATTCTACCGATTCCTTCAAGGTTTCCGGCCGGGGCGAGCTGCACCTTTCTATTCTAATTGAGCAGATGCGGCGGCAGGGCTATGAATTTCAGGTGTCTCCGCCCAATGTGATCTATAAGGAAAAGGACGGTCAGCGCCTGGAGCCCATGGAGCTTTTGATGATCGAGGTGCCGGATAATTACGTGGGCGCCGTTATGGAAAAGATCGGCTCCCGGAAGGCGGAGCTTCTGAATATGGGCAGCAGAGATTCCGGCTCCACCCACCTGGAATTCAAAATTCCCGCCAGGGGCCTGATGGGCTATCGCTCAGAATTTTTGACCGATACCAACGGCAACGGGATCATGAACCATGTGTTTGACAGCTATGAGCCTTATAAGGGAGATATCCAGTACCGCAAGCAGGGTTCTCTGATCGCTTTCGAG
>CAMVYG010000305.1 GCA_947171615.1 uncultured Clostridia bacterium | reverse complement strand
AATCGCTAAAAATGATGGACAAAATCTACCGTCTGGTCTAAAATAGTGACCGTAACAGCAAAGGCGCTGCAGGGTCTCCCACGGCGCCTTTCGTGCTAGGAGACTTCTGGTAAAAAAACCGGTGTGTCGGTCTTACCGGAGATCTCCCGGTATTCCAAAGCATATCTGAATCTATAAAAGGAAAGAGTGATTTGTGATGGGAACCTGTTCAGAAAATCGCAGAACCGTACCGGAGATGTTCGGCAACTCAGTCTTCAATGATGATGTAATGCAGGAGCGGCTGCCCAGAGACGTGTACCGTTCTCTGCGCAGGACGATCGACGAAGGGAAGGATCTGGATCTTACGGTAGCAAACGCCGTAGCCAGCGCCATGAAAGATTGGGCAGTGGAAAAGGGCGCGACCCATTTCACTCACTGGTTTCAGCCCTTGAACGGCGTCACCGCCGAAAAGCATGACAGCTTCATTTCCCCCACCTCCGACGGACGGGTCATCATGCAGTTCTCCGGCAAGGAACTGATCAAAGGAGAGCCAGACGCTTCCTCTTTCCCTTCCGGCGGCCTGCGGGCCACCTTTGAGGCCAGGGGCTACACTGCCTGGGACCCCACCTCTTACGCCTTTGTGAAAGGCGATTCTCTGTACATTCCCACTGCCTTCTGCTCCTACAGCGGTGAGGTGCTGGATAAAAAGACCCCTCTACTCCGCTCCATGGAGGATCTGAACCGTCAGGCTCTCCGTATTCTGCGGCTTTTCGGAGACACCGCCACGAAGCGGGTCATTACTACAGTGGGCCCGGAACAGGAGTATTTTCTTGTTGATAAAGAGCTTTACGATCAGCGGGAAGACCTGATCTTCTGCGGGCGTACCCTGTTTGGGGCCAAGGCTCCCAAAGGGCAGGAGCTGGAGGATCATTATTATGGCGCCATCAAACCACGGATCGCCGCTTATATGAAGGAATTGGACAATGAGCTGTGGAAGCTGGGCATTCTGGCAAAGACAAAGCACAATGAAGTAGCCCCTGCCCAGCATGAGCTGGCACCTATTTTCACCACCACCAACATTGCCACCGACCACAATCAGCTTACCATGGAAACCATGAAAACCGTAGCTCTGCGCCACGGCCTGGTATGTTTGCTTCACGAGAAGCCCTTTGCCGGGGTCAACGGCAGCGGCAAGCACAACAACTGGTCTCTCTCCACTGACAGCGGCAAAAATCTGCTGGATCCCGGAAAAAGCCCGGCGGAAAACGCCCAGTTCCTGCTGTTTTTGGCCGCGATCATCAAGGGTGTGGACGAATATCAGGATCTGCTTCGTATTTCCGTGGCCAGTGCAGGCAACGATCACCGTCTGGGCGCCAACGAAGCGCCGCCCGCCATTATTTCCATGTTCCTGGGGGATGAGCTTACCGGGATCCTGGACGCCATTGAGTCCGGCGCGGTCTATGGCGGCATAGAGCATAAAAAGCTGGAAACGGGCGTTCACGTTCTGCCCGATCTCAATAAAGATACTACCGACCGCAACCGCACCTCTCCCTTTGCCTTTACCGGGAATAAATTTGAGTTTCGCTCTCTGGGCTCCGCCCTTTCCATTGCCTGCCCCAATATTATGCTGAACACCATTGCGGCAGAGGAATTGCGGCAGTTTGCCGATGAACTGGAGGGCGCAAAAGATCTGAAATCCGCCGTTCTGGCTCTGGTAAAGCGGGTGGTTTCCGAGCATAAGCGCATCATCTTTAACGGAGACGGGTATTCAAAAGAATGGGTCAGGGAAGCGGAGCGCCGGGGGCTTTTGAACCTGCGCACCACGGTAGACGCCCTGCCCCGGTATCTGGATCAAAAAAATGTGTCGCTTTTCACCAGCCACAAAATCTATACAGAGGCCGAAATAGAGGCCCGCTATGAGACCATCATGGAAGAATACGCCAAAACCCTTCGGATCGAGGCGCTCACCATGGGCAGAATGGTTCGCCATGAGGTGATCCCTTCGGTCAGCTCCTACCTTGCCGAGCTGGCAGGGGCGGTCATCGCCAAGCGAAGCGTTCAGAAGGACCTTCCGTGCTAAGCGGAAACCGCTTTGCTAACAAAACTCTCCGCTTTGCTGGATTCCGCCTATGAACAGGCGGAAGCTCTGGAGGCTGCTTTAGAAGACCCCAGAACGGCAGGAGAAAACGTACTGACCACAGCGTCTTACTACCGGGATACGGTTATTCCCGCCATGGAAGCCTTACGGACTACGGTAGACGCCATGGAAGAAAACGTTTCTTCCGACTACTGGCCCTATCCCACCTATGCGGATCTGATGTTCCGGGTCTGACCGAGCCTGCCTGAAAATATCGCTGAAAAAAGCGTGTGGAAAATTCCCGAAGAGGGTTCTTTTCCACACGCTTTTATTTCGGAAATTCTTCAAAACAGACCAAAATATCCGCTCTGGATAAATGATAATTTAGCAGCGTGCCGCTGCACCCAATTCGGGAAGAAAGTAAGCGCTGACGACAAGTGAACAGCCCGACTGGAAGAACCACTTCCCACCGTCATTCCGAGCAAAGCGAGAAATCTCGAATAAAAGCGATTGGCGGGTAAAAGGCCTTTTTAGGCGCCGGTTTCT
>CAMVYG010000304.1 GCA_947171615.1 uncultured Clostridia bacterium | reverse complement strand
GTATTTTCGGGTCGGTTTTTTCTTTCAGCAGCTAAAGGAAACGGCGGAAGCGGTTTCCGGACAGCCCTTTATGGCAGTGAATTCCCAGAAAAAACCCATGGATTTTTCCTTTCTGGAGATCCACCAGTACGGCACTGCCGCTGTGGTAAAGAAGGGAGACAGCTTTTCCGCTTTGCTGGATGATTTTTACCGGGAACGGGATCACCAGGAGCGTATGCGGGTGCGGGAGCAGGATCTCCTTCGCCTTCTTTCCACCCACTCTGAGCGGCTTTCCCGGAAAATTAACGCCCAGCGGGCAGAGCTGGAACAGTGCGCCCAGCGGGATGCCTTGCGGATCGCGGGAGATTTGATCAGCGCCAATCTATACGCTCTGCCAAAAGGGGCGGATTGCGCAGAGCTGCCCAATTATTACGAGGAAGGGCAGCCCCTTGTTCACGTGAAGCTGGATCCTGCCCTGTCTCCTGCGCAAAACGCGCAAAAGTATTATAAGGAATATCGAAAAGCAAAAACCGCCGAGGAAAAGCTGACGGAGCAGATCACACTTGCCGGGCGGGAGCTTGACTATCTTGATACAGTGTTAGACGCCCTTTCCCGGGCGGAAACGGAGCAGGATCTGGGCGAGATCCGGGCCGAGCTGGGAGAGCAGGGCTATGTACGGGTCATGCGGGGGAAAAAGCAGCGTCCCGCCGGGGTCAGTGAGCCCATGAAATTTACGGTCTCCGATGGTTTTACCGTACTGGTGGGCCGGAATAACCGGCAAAATGATAAGCTCACCATGAAGCTTGCAAACAACAATGATATTTGGTTCCATACCAAAAACATTCCCGGCTCCCATACCATTCTGGTAACAGAGGGAAGAACCCCTACGCCGAAAGCCATGGAGGAAGCGGCGGCACTGGCGGCAGCCCACAGCCGGGCAAAGGACTCCGCCCAGGTACCGGTAGATTATACCCAGGTGCGCCATGTCAGTAAGCCCCAGGGCGCAAAACCCGGCATGGTGATTTACGACAATTACAAGACCATTTTTATCGACCCGAAGGGAATTTAGCAGTTAGGTGTTAGTTGTTAGTCGTTAGAAAGGGCAGGGCGAGGGGAGTGCTGATTTTTACCCCCCAGCCAAGCTTGCTGTGACAGTTCCTTTTATCAGAGGAGTCCAGAAGAGGGATAAACCATGATTTATCGCTCACCCCTTGGCTCTCCCTTTGGGAGAGCTGTCACGGCTTCGCCGTGACTGAGAGGGTTTTGTACCCGTAGGCTGAGAAAAAATCGAGATCCTTCACCGAGAAGAGGCGGAGCCTCTTCTGTTCAGGATGACAGTGAGTAGTGATTGATAATTTATACTTTCCACTTGCACTGGCTGTCATTATGCTGAGAAAAAATCCTTTAGATCTTCTCGAAGAATCTGGACTGGTAGAAAGTAACGGTTACAAAGCCCTTGCCCTTTCTAACAACTAATTGCTAAAAGCTAACGACTAATAATGAGGGGAGGGAGTGCCATGGGAGAGCTTTTGCATGGAATTGGAGCTTCACCGGGGATCGGTGCGGGCAGGGCTTTATTTTACCGCGCGGCAAGGATCAGCCCGGGAGAGCGGCCGGCCCACAGTCCTGCGGAAGAATGGAGAAGATATCGCCGGGCAGTGAAGCAGTTTTGCAGTGAGCTACGGGAAAAGGCCCGCCGAATTGCTCCGGCTGCAGGCCAGGCACAGGCGGATATTCTATTAAGCCAGGCAGCCATGGCGCGGGATCCGACCCTGGAAAGCGCGGTGAAGGAACAGATCACTGCCCGGCAGTCGGCGGAAGCGGCGGTGGATGCTGTGTGTGCTCAGTTTATCCGTGATTTTTTGGAAGTGGAAAGTGAGTTGATCCGCCTTCGTGCTGCAGATGTACAGGATTTACGGGATGGGCTGCTTCGTGTTCTTCTGGGGCTGCCGGAAACAGATTTTTCTTCTTTGCCTCCGGATACGGTTCTCATTGCAGACTCTCTTCCTCCTTCTGCTATGACGGCTCTGGCTTCTCAGCCGGTGGCGGGGATCGTTCTTTGCAAAGAGGGGAAAGCCTCTCACAGCGTGATCCTGGCAAAGGCTATGGAGATCCCCACAGTAGTGGGAACAAAGGACGCTGCCGCCTGTGCGGAGAACGGAGCCTGGGTCGTTGTAGACGGCACAGCGGGAACGGTGCTTTTTTCTCCTGATGAAAGGGAACTGAACGATAGTTACGCAAGGCAAAGCGCCTATCGGCAGGGAAAAGAGGCGCTGAATATTTATATCGGCCGCGCTGCCGTAACAGCGGACCAGAGCCGGATATGCCTTACTGCCGGTGTAAGTGGAGAGGCGGAGGCACGGCAAGCGGAAAAATACGGCTGTGATGGGATCGGACTGCTGCGGTCAGAATTTTTATATCTGGACCGCCCGGCGCTTCCGGGAGAAAACCGGCAGTTTCAGGTATACAGTGAGCTTGCGCAGGTCATGAAGGAGAAGCCGCTGGTGATCCGCACTCTGGATATCGGCGGGGATAAAATACTGCCGGGTCTGTCCTGGGAGCAGGAGAGAAATCCCTTTCTTGGCTGCCGTGGCGTTCGGTTTTACAGGGAACAGGAGGGAATGTTCCGCAC
>CAMVYG010000303.1 GCA_947171615.1 uncultured Clostridia bacterium | reverse complement strand
GGCCCGTGATCGTGGTGCCGATATTGGCCCCGTAAATTACCGTGGCAGCCTGAGCAAGGGTCATGATCCCCGCGTTTACAAAGCCAATCACCATTACCGTCGTAGCGCCGGAGCTTTGAATGGCCGCCGTTCCCACGGTGCCGATTCCCACTCCCAGCAGTCGGCTTCCTGATGTTTTGGAAAACAGCTTTCTCAGCCGTTCACTGCCCACGGCTTCCAGATTGGTGCTCATCATATTGCAGGCAATCAAAAAAATCCCGATGCCCGCCACCAGTGTCAGTATGGCGCTGATACTCTCAACCATTCTTTTACTCTCCTCTTTACTTTTCAGTTTACTCCTGTCTCAGCTTATCACGTATCAATAAAGAGAGCTTTTTCCATAGCATTCCCAATTTTCACTTGAACACAAAAATAGCGGGACCTTACCGGCTGTGGTAAAGTCTCGCCATTTCATTCACAAAACCGGATCATTTCAGATCGTACTGACGATTTTGGAAACGCAGTTTTACGCAGGCTACTCCCTTTATGATAAAATAATAGCAGATGTTTCAAATTTTTGCAACCTTTTTTGGAATATCACCGCTATGCCCGAAAAAGCGCAAACTTTCTTTTTCAACATCCGGCATGATATTTCAAAAAAGCGCGAAGAACCTTTCGGTCATTCTCATAGGTAACAAGCTGCAAAGCTTTCTCCGGTTCTTCCCAGCGGATATCTAAAAGCTCTTCCTCCTGAGCGGCTAACGGCGCCGCTTTGTTCGCTTCTGCCGCGAAATAGATCACATCCTTCATTACGTGGGGCTTGGGTGAAAAAGTAACCATTTCCCGAAAACCGGTATCTGGCTCTACGCAAAGCCCGGTTTCCTCCCAAATCTCCCGGCGAGCCGTTTCCACTTCCGTTTCCCCGTTTTCCACATGTCCTTTCGGGAAGGCCCAATGCCCTCCGTTTTTGTGCCGGATCAAAAGGATCTCGATCTCCGCGCCTACAGTTCGGAACACCACTGCGCCGCAGGATTTTTCCTGTTTCATCAAAGCTCTCCTTTCTCTTACAAGAACAGAAGGGAGCCACAGAATCTGCGGGCTCCCTTTTGCGTCTCTATTTTACTGAAAAACGATACATGGTTTTCGTGGTAAACGGAACTCCCGGCTGCAAATAGCGGAATGGGAACTCCGGATGGTTCACGGAATCCGGATAAAACTGGGTCTCCAGACAAAACGCGGTATGAGGCTTCATGGGCTTTCCGTCCTTTCCGGTAAGCCCCTCCACCTTGTTGAAGGTGTAAAGCTGCACGCCGGGCAAGTCGGAAAAGATCTCCATCATCCGTCCGCTTTCCGGCTCATAGGCCTCACCGTGCTTACGAAAACCTTCTCCGTCCACACAGAAATTGTGGTCGAAGCCGCCGCAAAGCTGAATCAACGGATCATCTGCAAACATGTCCTTTCCCAACTCCTTGCCCCCGGTAAAATCCAAAGACCCGCCTGCCACCGGCAGCAGTGTACCGGTAGGAATCAAGTCATCAGATACCTGGGTAACGGCAGAGGCATGGAGAGTAAGGCTTGTGCCAAGGATCTCCTTCTGCGGGTCACCGGACAGGTTGAAGAAAGAATGGTTGGTGGGATTAAAAGGCGTTTCCTGATCCGAAATACCGGTATAGCTCAATACCAGCTCATTCTCCCCAGTCAGCGTATAGGTTACGGTCATTTTCAGCTCACCGGGATAGCCCTCGTCCCCATCGGGACTTGTATAAGTAAATACAATAGCAGGCTCTTCTCCCTCCCGAAGCTCAGCATTCCACAAAACCTGATGATAGCCACCGGGGCCGCCATGCAGGGTGTTTTCCCCATCGTTCTGAGAAAGAGAATAAGTAATTCCGTTCAGAGAAAATTTTGCGCCCCCAATGCGGTGTGCATAGCGCCCCACACAGGTGCCCGGGTAATTCGCGCCGAAATATTCTTCCAGAGTGCGGTGACCCAGCACCACATCACCCAATACGCCGTTTCTGTCCTTTACCAACAGGCTTACAATACGGCAGCCGTAATTTGTGACCTTCAGGGTCATACCGCTGCTGTTTTTTAAGGTAAAAAGCTGGGCTTCCCGTCCGTCAGGCAGCCTGCCGAAGCTCTCCATCTGTATCGACATGGATCACTCCTCCATCATACCCAGCAGGGCAGCACCAATAATACCGGCGTCATTTCCCAACTCTGCACGGCATACAGATGTCTTTTTTGCAGAATTCATCGCGTACTGCTGCTTCTCTACAAATGCACGAACAGGAGCCAGCAGGGTTTCCCTTTCATTGGAGATGCCGCCGCCGATGCAAAGGATATCAGGCTGGAAAATATTGATCATATTCACAATACCTTCGCTCAGATAATGAACATATTCGTCCACGATCTTCTGTGCAATGGGATCGCCCTTACGCATAGCGTCAAAAGCAGTGCGTCCGCTTACTCTATCGATATCGCCATCTACAAGAGTCCACAGCGGGGAATCCTTGGGAGCGTCCGCCATATACTCCTTAGTGGTCTTGATCAAACCGGTAGCCGCCGCATAGGTCTCCCAGCAGCCATGCCGCCCACAGCTGCAGGGACGCCCGTCTACTACGATCACGGTATGGCC
>CAMVYG010000302.1 GCA_947171615.1 uncultured Clostridia bacterium | reverse complement strand
CCGCATTGTTTGGCTTTTTCCTCAGCTTCGCCTCCGGCGTTCCTGCTTTCTTTGACAAACGTCCGGCTTTCAAGTATCAAGGACAAAATTTACTGATTTTCCGTACTCTTGCGGCCAAACTCTCCACCATGGGTATCGTTATGGCAATCATCTCCATGATTTTCACGGCTACGATCATGACAGAGGGCGGCGGACTGGTGATAAACGGTATTTTCCGGGGCCGGTTCACAGAGAACGCCAGCTTTGACCTTTACTTCGCCATTGAAGAAGAGGACCGGGACCCGGGTCCGTATCTGGATTACATTTCGGAACATATTCCGGTGGAGCAGTCGGTTTTGTATCAGGTCTATCTCACCGGCAGCCCCGCATTGCGAAACTATATCGGATCCCGGACAGTCTATCCTTACTACAACTACGACCAGGATCCCGTTCTTCGCTGGAGTGATTACGCTGCCCTGCGTTCTATTGCGGGCTATCCGGCGGCAGAGCCGGAACCGGGCCGGTATCTCATCCACTGCATGGCTTATTTAGAAGAACCTCTGCGGAACTACGACCAGCCGGTCTCCCTGGGGAACATTACATTATCTCCGGGGAGCATCTACACAGAGCATCTCTCTCAAAGCTATGGAGTGACGAACGGATACGGATATATTCTGGTCGTTCCGGACGAAGCGGTGGAGGGACTGGCGGTTCATCATTTGGCATATGCCGCTAAGACGGTTCAGCCGGTGCCTGCGGCACAATATGACGCTCTGCAAGAACCCCCTGTGGACTACGCTTTTGTATCAACAAAGGCTAACGAAAACGCACAGGTGGCTATCCAGACTGCGCTTTTCGTGTTCCCGCTATTCTATCTGGCATTGGCTCTCACCATGACCGCTGCCACCATCCTTACTATCCAACAGCTCAGCGAGACAGAGCGGTACAGGCGGCAGTTCCAGCTCCTGAAAAAACTGGGCATGGACCGGCGAGAAATGGCAAGGGCCCTGCGAAACCAGTTCGCTATTTACTACACCATGCCCGCCGTGCCGCCGCTGCTTATCGGTGTACCCTTTATTCTCAATCTGGCATCCCTGACCGAGCCGGGGATCATGGTGGGAATGAACAGTCCTTTGGTCATTGTGGCGATCTCGCTGGGAATTTTCTTCCTGATCTATGCCATCTACATTCTGTTGGCCTATACCGGCTTAAAGCGGAATGTTCTGCCCCAAAGTACTGAATTCAGGTAACAGCAAACAACGCCCCGGTATATACCGGGGCGTTGTTGTACTCCGGATACCGTTTTTGCTCTCAGCCTGCAATGTGGCATACTCCTGTCAAAATATTGAAAAAGAACTCTCTGATGAAACGGCGCCCTGTGCATATTGAAAACACTAAAGATCACCGCTTTTTATAATGTCCTATCTCAATTGCCGGGAAACGCTCCCCAAGATATGCCAGCACCTCCTGCGCGTCCTCGGGATGCTCCATGCGCAGTTTATGTACCTTCTCCTGCCTGTCCGCCAGCATCAGATAATGCTCCGTCAAAGGAAACTCCCCGACTTCACCGCTCTCAATACGCAGATATGCCTTTTGGATCTCCTCATAGGCGACGGCGCTGATCCTGATAAAATAGCGGTAAAACAGGAAGTGCTCCCCGAGGCGCACTTCCGCTGTCTTTTTTCCCTTCTGAAATTCCTCCCGGAGCACCTCCTCCGAGGCGCTCCCGGCAAGCACTTTAATTTTCATAATCCAGTTCCGCAGTATCGCGTTTTTTTACTCTGTCTCTTCCTTTGTGATCGCAATTCCCAATTCCTCGAGCTGCGCCGCATCCACCACGTTCGGCGTCTCGCACATCAGATCGGAAGCATCCTTCACCTTCGGGAAGGCGATCACCTCCCTGATACTGTCCGCCTGCGCCAGCAGCATCACAAAGCGGTCCACGCCGTAAGCAAGCCCCGCGTGAGGCGGCACGCCGTAGCGGAAAGCGCTCAGCAGATAGCCGAACTTCTCCCACGCCTTCTCCTGACCGATGCCTAATACCTCAAACATCTTCTCCTGAATGTCATTCTGGTGGATTCTGACCGAGCCGCCGCCCAGTTCCACACCGTTTAACACAATATCATAGGCCTTCGCCCGCACTCTGCCCGGATCGGAATCGATATACTGCCAGTCCTCTTCCATCGGCATGGTGAAGGGATGATGCATTGCCATAAAGCGGTTCTCCTCCTCGGACCACTCCAGCAGCGGGAACTCCGTTACCCAAAGGAAATTGAACTGGTTCGGATCGTACAGCCCAAGCTGCTTTCCGAGTTCCAGACGAAGCTGTCCCAGCACGCCCCAGACAATCGTATTTTTATCCGCCGCAAACAGCAGCAGGTCGCCGTTTTCACCGCCCATTGCCTGTATCAGCGCCTGTACCTGCTCTTCGGTCAGGAACTTTGTAAAGGATGACTTCACTGCGCCGTCCTCTCCGATGCACAGATAAGCCAGCCCCTTCGCGCCGCTGCCCTTTGCCATATCCACCAGCGCGTCGATCTTCTTTCTGGGCATAGCCCCCTGCCCCTTGACATTGATGCCGCGCACCGAGCCGCCGTTTTCCAGTGCGGAAGTAAACACGCCGAATCCGCAGTCCTTCACTACTTCTGACACATCTGTCAGTTCC
>CAMVYG010000301.1 GCA_947171615.1 uncultured Clostridia bacterium | reverse complement strand
ACATAGGCATTTGCGAGAAACGCCTTGATAATGCTTTTGGGGGAAACAGCGGTGATCTCTCCATTCAGCGTCCGCATATAGGTGGTGAATATCAGGGAAAAGAAAAGTGTCTGGCCAAGATCCATAATCACAATAGGGTAGATATTGGCTTGTCCCAGCGTCGCTGCCAGCACACCGTAGCCCAGCATACCGTTTTCATAGCCGGTGAACAGAAGGTCGGCATAGGGGTTTTCCCACCGAAGCAGTTGTCCGATCCCTTTTCCGGCGAACAAAAGCCCAATGCTGATCAGAAACACAAACAATGCCAGGATCAGATAGGAGGATTTGATCTCCAGCTTCAGCAGGGACAGAAAGATCACTGCCGGTAAAGCCAGATTGATGGCGATTTTTTTCATGCCCTCCATTACCTGCGGCGAGATAAACCCGGTATGCCGAATGATACAGCCCGCGGTGATGAAAGTAAGAATAGGGATCAACCGGCAAAGGATTGTTAAAATTTCGCCGGCGGCATTCACTGGGCGTTCTCCCTGGCTTCCAGCTTGATGAGCGCCCATTCCGGCAGGGATACATCCACATGTCCCTGAGCTGCCGTCCCCTTGTGACATTCTTTGCAATTCCAGAGATCATACACTGTCATATCGTATTCCTTTGCCATATCTGTAGTGAGGAAGCCAAAGCCGGTGGGATCTTCCGGGCGGCGGAAAAAAATGAGGAACAGCTCAGAGCCTTTGTGCAGGCACAAGCCGCTGCTGGTGTTCATCATGATGATCTCAGGCTCCATTTCGTTAAAGGGCAGGTTCTTCATAAGAGCGCCGAAGTATTGCAGACGGGGTGCGCTTTTTCCTACCATTTCCCCGCCATAGGCCCAGAAAATATCCCGGTTGTTGCCGTTTACGATATAGGACTCCCCGTGGCTGGCATAGCCTCCGGCCATCACGGCCCGAATATGGCGTTCCAGTTCTTCCTCCGGTGTGCGGTCTCCCCATACGCTGCCGGTAATGTTTCCCTCATAGCCGTATTCGTCGGCAATGACAGGCCTCTGGAATTTTGCCTTGAAATCCAGAACCGCGCAGTATGTGTTGGAATTTTGAAAAACAGTGTGAGTAAGCCACTCAAAATCGGGTACGGCGCCCACGGTGAAATTGTGAATGGAACGCAGGTGATCGTAGGGGTCAGCCTGACGCAGCGCTTTTCCGATGCTGTCCCAGTTTTTCAGGTTGGATAAGGATTGCACCGTGTGGTCATTTTCCGCAATCGGAGTCAGGAGTAAATCGTACTCATTTGCCAGGCACCACCAGATATTTCGGAAGGCGGCAAGCCGGGCCGCCAGATATCGGACATAAAAGAGATCGTCCTGCTGGCTCATACCGGGATTGATGCCCCAGCGGTCAAAATCGTAAAAATGGAAAAGGATTACATCGGCTTCAATGCCCTTTTCCAGCAAAGCGGCAACATCCTCTTCAAAACGCCGGAAGTAAGCGGGATTGGGCCGGGTAAAATCCAGGCTGCCCGGTTCTCCGGCGAAGGGCAGATCCGGTGGGTCCTGGGCGATATCAATGGTAACATCTGTCAGCTTCTGGGCCTTCAGGTGCTTGGGAAAAAAGCCCATGCGCAGCTTGTTGAAGCCGTATTTTGCTTCAGATTCCACTTTTTTCCGCCTGGTTTACGGAGAGCTGGTAGTCCAGGCATAGGCTGTAGTGCCCTGAACAAACAGGGGGGTACCATCCTCATAGGCAAAATGGAATTTTTTGGCTGTCCGCACCGGACCGTGATTTCCTTCCGCGGGTTCCCTGCACAGAAAACCGCCTGTGGTTTTATTCAGCCCGGGAAGATTTGAAAAAATGGTAAAAACATATTCCCCTATGTGCTGAGGCATAAAACGGAGCTTCCAAACGCCGTCACCGTCATAAAAGCCATCCACTGTTAAAGTGTGATAGCCGTTTTGGAATCTTGCTTTCAATTCTCCTTCCAGAAAAGGATTCTGAAAAAGCGTTTCTGTTTCGGGGCAGGAGAAGGTAAGTTCAAAAATACCCCATTTTTCTATGGATTGTATCATGTTGTTCAAACTCCTTTCTAATTTTGAGAGATCCTCTTATCCTTTTACGCCGCCCAGCACCATGCCGGTGGTAAAGTATTTTTGCAGCAGGGGATAAAAGCCCAGGATCGGGATCATGGCGATAAAGATCTGCGCGCATTTTACAGTGCGGTCTGAGATCTCGCTGAGCGCTTCCGCATCCTTAATGGAAAGCATGGAAATATCTCTGTTTACCACAACTGTCTGCAAATAGCTTTGCAGGGGGTAATTGTCCGGGTTGTTCATGAGGATTAGCCCATCAAACCAGGAATTCCAGTTGGTGACAAGGCAAAAGAGGATCAGCGTTGCCAGGGAGGGGGTGGAGAGAGGCAGATAGATCCTGGCCAGAATCGTCCACTGCCCCGCCCCGTCTATCAACGCGGCTTCCTCCAGCGCATTGGGAAGGGAACGGAAAAAGTTCATGAGTATGATCATGTTGAATACGGGCAGAGCGCTGGGGATCACCAGAGCCCAGATCGTGTCGATCAGCCCGGTATTGTAAATGGTCAAAAACCAGGGGATCAGTCCGCCGCTGAACAGCATGGTGATCACAAAATACCAGGTAAAAAT
>CAMVYG010000300.1 GCA_947171615.1 uncultured Clostridia bacterium | reverse complement strand
GAATAGAGAGTGTTTGAAAATGAATTTTCAAACGTGATTTGGTATTTTTGCTGCTGGCAGAAGTGGTTTCCTGCGGGCTGTGCCCGAAAGTTTTGCCGCGCAGTACCAGTTTTAGGAGTCTATCCGGAATCTTTTCACACTCAATTTTGAGACAGGCTTTTCATTCCCGGAGAAAGGATATGGTGAAAAATGAATGCCTTGACCGCCAACCATGTAACCTATGTTTACCGGAGCAAATATCAGAAGGTGCAGGCGTTGACCGATGTGTCCTGCGATTTTGAGCCGGGGAAATTTTATGCCATTGTAGGCCATTCCGGAAGCGGAAAAACCACCCTGCTTTCTTTGCTGGCGGGGCTGGGCACGCCCACGGAAGGGGAGATCCTTGTAGACGGGAAATCCGTAAAGGAGATCGGCAGCGAGCGGCACCGGTGGGAAAATGTGTCGGTGATCTATCAGGCGTTCAACCTGTTTCCCACCTTGAGCATTCTGGAAAATGTCATGTACCCCATGCAGATCGTAAAGAAGCCTGCAAAAGAAGCGAAAGCACGGGCAGAAGAACTGCTTGCCGGCGTTGGCCTGGAAAAGGTGGACTACCGCAAGCTGCCCGCCATGCTTTCCGGCGGTCAGCAACAGCGGGTGGCTATTGCCCGGGCGCTGGCCTCCGACGCCAAGATCATTTTGGCCGACGAGCCTACCGGTAACCTGGACAGCGAAAACGGCAAGATCATTCTCGATCTGCTGAAAAGCCTTGTGAAGGAAAAGAACTACTGTGTGATCGTGGTTACTCACGATATGGGTATCGCCGCTCAGGCCGATCAGGTCTATTGCCTGATGGACGGCATGGTGGCGGAGGACAGTGAGGAGGTACTGTAAAATGGTACGCTCCAGTTTAAGGCAGCTTCTCCGCACCCCATGGAAGACCCTGCTGTTTTTTCTGCTGATGGCCGCCTGTGCTTTGCTGCTGGTATTCGGCTCAGTTATGCTGGCAGAAACAAATCAAAGAATTGCAGAGGTGGATAGCAGCTTTACCACCATTGGCATGGTGGAGCAGGACGCCTATATCACCAATAAGCAGGAAGCCACTTACGACCACTGCATGGGAAATATTTTGGGCCGCACCGATGTGTATGCGGACAAAATCTCCATCGACGCATTGGATTTTGAGGGAGCACAGTATGTTCACAAGCCAGTCAGCCGACCTTACTATGCGGCATACCTTCCCAGCCTGGCCGCCCGTCCGTCTACTGAATATGAGCCTGAAAACTACATTCAGTTTCAGGCGCTGGAGGACATGACGGAGCTGGGCCAGCCTACACCGATTCTTATCGAGAAGGTGCTGAACGCCGAGCCTCCGGAAACTCAGGTCACCACTTTTGTAGATCCCTCCACGGCCAGGACGCTGGCAGAAGGCGAAATCTTCTATTTCTGCGAACACCAATTTGTATGCAATGAGGCGCTTCCCCTGGAAAAGGGAAAATCGTACATGGCCAATGTGTGGTATTATGCCTGTGGAGCGCACCCGGAAATGGAGGTCGTCTTATATTCCGGGCCCAGGATGAATCAATATGACAGGGACGGCAGCCGCCGGGAGCCAATAGTAAAGTATGCGGGAAACTGCCGTCTGGATGAAGTGACGGAAGGCTACTGGGAAGAAGGCGGAAGAGGACAGGACTGGCTGAACCAGCTGGACTTCAAAGAAAAGTGTTCTAGATTGTTTCTGGTAACGCCCACAGATTCTCTGCAACTGATCCCCGCTTTCCAGTATCAGCAGGCTTATGTGGAGCAGGGGCGGGAAATTTCGGATGAGGAATTTCGTTCCGGCGCTTTGGTCTGTATGGTGTCGGAAAAGCTTGCGAGCCTTAACAATTTGCAGATTGGAGATAAAATTTCCCTGCCTATGACTTATGCGATGTACAACGCATCTGGAGATTCTCTGTCAGAAGAAGCATGCTCCGTCCTCTCCTGCATGAACGCTCAGGGTGAACTGTATCAACCTTTTTGGGAAGCGGAATATGAAATCGTGGGTACTTATACCGCCAACACCGGCAGCACCATTGAAGAGGGGAAGTTTCCTCAGTGCTTCATTGTGCCGCAAAAATCCGTTCAGGCAAGCGACAGTGAAAATATCACGGTCTTTGAATACCTGAACCCCTGGACGTGTACGTTCCAAATCCCTAACGGCACTATTGCCGAGTTTGACGCCGCTCTGCGGGAAAACGTGCCGGAAATGGACAGCCTGACCGTCACCTACAATGACAACGGCTATACGGATATCATGGCTACGCTGCAATCCACCCGCACCACCGCTGTGCTGCTTTTTGCCGTGGGCTTGGCTGCCAGTATCGCCGTGGTAATCCTGCTGCTGTATTTCTTCGTGGTGAAGCAGAAAAAGCGCACAGCCATCGAGCAGAGCCTTGGCATGACAAGAGCTCAGTGCCGTACTTCTATTTTAGCTGGTGTGATGGTCTTAACGCTTCTTGCCTGTGTTATTGGCGGCACAGCCGGAGCGGTGCTCACAAGCCGGGTAGATCTGGGAGCAGCGGGGAAAATGACAAATATTTACAGCGAACCGGCGGAAAGCGGAGAAGAAAATGAAGCCGCCCAGCCGAAAATAGAGAAAACCGGCGTGACTCAGTTTAACACAAAATA
>CAMVYG010000299.1 GCA_947171615.1 uncultured Clostridia bacterium | reverse complement strand
GTGCAGGGAGATTCAAAATTTAGTAAGTCCCAAACGCAGCCTGCGCAGCGCCTCTTCTTTTCCAAGAAGGGCCAAAATTTCCATGGCACCGCCGGGCGTGACAAGGGTACCTGCCGCCGCGATCCGCACAGGCCACAGCAAAGTGCCATTTTTCACTTCCAGACGCTCCGCCAGGCCGATCAGGCTGTCGTGAATGGCGGTAAGCTCCCAATTAGGAAGCTGCTCCAGCACCTCAATGGCCGCCTGAAGCATCTGCGGGGAATTTTCCGAAGTAGTCTTACTTTTCTTATTGGTGAAAAACTCTACCGGATACTCCGGCAGCTCCTGAAAGAAGGAAAGTAACGTCGGAATCTCCCGGAATTTAGTAATACGTGCCTGTAAAATGGAGCGAAGAATCTCCCAGGGCTTCTCCTGCTCCCCAAACACCTCCCGGTAATAAGGCATGGCATGAAAAAGAAACTCCTCTTCGCTCATGGCCTTGATATACTCACCATTGAACCAGGCAAGCTTGTCATAATCAAACACCGCAGGAGATTTGCTGATTCCATCTACAGAAAAGCTTTTTGCCAGCTCCTCCAAAGAGAAGATCTCCTGATTGTCCTTTGGGCACCAACCCAGAAGCGCAATGTAGTTGGTGATCACAGCGGGAAGATAACCTTCCTCCACCAATCCCTCAAAACTGGTAGAACCGTGGCGCTTGGAAAGCTTTGATACGCTGCCGTCTTCATTTCTGCCCATAATGAGAGGCAGATGAATATAGGTGGGGATCTCCCAGCCGAAGGCTTCGTACAGCAGATTGTACTTGGGAGTAGAGGTCAAATACTCGCTGCCCCGCACCACATGGGTAATATGCATCAGATGATCATCGATCACATTGGCAAAGTTATAGGTAGGATAGCCATCCGCCTTTAGAAGCACCTGATCTTCAATTTCCTTGTTTTCAATGGTGATCTCTCCAAAAACAGCGTCCTGGAAAGTGGTAGAACCTGTAAGAGGTACCTTCTGACGGATCACATGGGGCGTGCCGGCATCCAGCAGCTGCTGCACTTCCTCTTGCGGCAGATCCCTGCAATGCCGGTCATAACCGCCCAGGCCGTTTTCATCGTGGAGAGATTCCAGCCGCTCCTTGGTGCAGAAGCAGTAATAGGCCTTTCCGGCCTTTACCAGCTGCTCCGCATAAGGGCGGTACAGGTCTTTTCTCAGACTTTGGACATAGGGGCCAAAGTCCCCGCCGATATCCGGGCCTTCATCGTGACGAAGCCCAACCTTTTCCAAAGTTTTATAGATAACATCCTCCGCGCCCTCTACCAGGCGTTCCCGGTCTGTATCCTCGATCCGCAGAACAAATTGCCCGCCCTGGGATTTTGCTACCAGATACTCATACAAAGCCGTCCGCAAATTTCCCACATGCATAAACCCTGTGGGACTTGGGGCAAATCTTGTCCGAACTGAAGCCATAATTTTTCCCTCTTTCGCAAAAAATCATACCCTTATTATATAGCAAAACCTCTTCTTTTCGCAATAGGAATCTGTATTTTCTGCGTTTACCTGTATTTTTTCATTTTATTTCAATTTTTTCAGAGAAGAAAATTGCAGCTTAGATCATACCGGACTGATTATTGCACTCCCTGTTTTTTCAGATATTCCACATATTCCTCCAGGCAAAAATTCAGGCGCTTCATTTCTCTGGCATGCTTTTTTCCCACATAGCGATAATGCCAGCTCTCCCGATCGATCCCGGTAATTTCAACCTTATCTTTTTGATATCGCTGTACAAAGCCATATTCCGCTGCATGATCGGAAAGCCACTGATACGCCTTGCTCTCTTCAAAATCATCGCTTACATCGTTCAGGTCTACCGCCAGCCCAGTATGGTGTTCACTGTAGCCGGGGCGGGCCACCGTGCGCAGAGCATCCGCTTCCGCTTCTTCCTGAGAAAGCCCGTTTTTCAGATTTTCACGGATTGCCCGCTCTAAAACGATTTCCTGCTGCTCCACGCTGCGATACCCGGATACCACCCAAAACCACACATCGTCTTCGGCGGCAGCCGCAAACATTTCTGAAAGCTCCTGATAAGCCCGCAGATCTACCTGTTCATCATCTATCATTCTGGGCGTAACGCTCCAGTTTTCCGGCAGTGAGACCCGATCATTTACCAGCACGAGCAAAGGGTCTGACAGCTGCACGTATTCTTCAGGGCGCTGTTCCACGCCCGCCGCTGTCTGCGCGGCATCCTGAGCTGCTATGCGAAGGGCCGTCTGCGTATTTTGAAAACTTAAATAGTTGACAAAAAGACTTAGAAAAACTGAAAAGGCAATCACTGCGACAGACGCGAATTCCATTTTGAACACTCTGTGCTCTGTTTTCTTCATTTCCTTCTCCCCTGTTTTTATTCTCTGTGCCTATTCTAACCAAACTCCGCATATTCATCATAGGAGAAAGCTTCAAGTTTTTATCAAATATTCTTTTGTGATACCGGGGGAATCAGTCTATGAAAAAAATTTTTATCTGCGGAAGCCGGGAAATTTATCGAAATTATGCGGAAGCGCTAAGCTTCTGCGGCGTTGCGGGAATTTTTTCAGAACATATAGAAAATGCCGAAGACTGCCGCGGACTGCTGCTTCCGGGAGGAGCTGATATTGACCCTGCTCTTTAC
>CAMVYG010000298.1 GCA_947171615.1 uncultured Clostridia bacterium | reverse complement strand
ATGAGAGCAGCACCATTCTGTCAGACTATGTGGGCAGAGAAAAGGGAAATCTCGGCGAGATGGCAAAAACGGCAAGCGTGGATACCTACCTGACAGAGCATACCCCTCCGTTTTATCTTCAGCACGGTTCTGTTGATACGATCCTTTCCAAGGCGCAGTCTGTGGATTTTGCGGAGAAGCTGCGGGAGAAGATCGGGAAAGAAAACGTGGCGCTGGAAATCATTGACGGCGCGAAGCACGTAGGAACTTCCCCGGAATTTATCGAGGAAGAGCACTTAATGCCGATCCTGAATTTCTTTAAACGGTTCCTTTAAGTTTTGATAGATCCCCTGAATTAGGGAAAACACCCTCACCGGATGCTCCGGTGAGGGTGTTTTACGAAAGAGTGTATTCGTTTTTACTTTGCAGAGGTTTCAGGCCCTAACCGGCTTTCTTCCAGGGTGGGCCGGATTTCAGGGGCGCCGAATTCACCGCGGTACACCTTCGGGCAGGCCCATTTGCAGGCGTTTTGAATGATCCTTCTTACATGAGGGTTGTAGTAAGAACGGTTTGTCTCGTGGCCGGGCTGGAAATAGAATATTTTTCCATAGCCCCTGGTCCAGGTGCAGCCGCTGCGGAAGGTTTCTCCGATGTCAAACCAGCCGGAAAAGATCACGTCGTCCGGCTTGGGGATGTCAAAGCGTTCTCCATAGCACTCGTCGATCCCCAGCTCGATCACGGGAGGAATTCCTTCCGCAATGGGGTGGGAGGGCTCTATGCAGAACAGCCGCTCGTAAGCGCCGTCTCTCCAGCGAAGGTCGCAGGTGGTGCCCAGCAGCCTTTGCAGTACCTTGGAGTAATGCCCGGAATGGAGCACGATCAGGCCCATGCCTGCCAATACTCTTTTGCATACTGCGTCCACTACGTCGTCCGGCACCTTTTCATGGGCCATATGTGCCCACCAGACCAGCACGTCCGTTGTGTCCAGCACCTCCTGAGGCAGTCCGGCGCTGGGCATGTCCAGAGTGGCAACACGTACCTTTGCTTCCGGAATTTCCTGAATGATCCCTTTTAGCGTTTCGTGAAGTCCATGGGGATGGACTTCCAAAACGGCGGGTTCTGTTTTTTCGTGAACATTTTCGTTCCATACGGTAACATTCATAAAGCGTTTCTCCTTTATTTGGTGCTCAGATTCGAATTTGATAGAGAAAAAGGGGAGGTGAAGCAGCCTGTACAAACTCCCTTTCATGGGCATTCTATCATATCCAAAAGCTCAAATCCAGCCCTAAATGGAAAGCGAGAGAAACTATCTTACAAAACTGTAAGGTAGTTTGTAAGGAAGCCGTCACTTCGCTATACTATACTCAAGGCAGGAGGGATGCATATGAACAAAGAGCTTTTCAGGCTTGCCCGGCAGGGCCTGGGGCGCAGAAGGAAGGACAGCCTTTTGCTGTTTGCGGTGCTGTGTCTTTCCTTTGCCTGTGCCATCGTGACCCTTTCCGTATCGGGCAGCATAGGGGCAACCAATCAAGCTTATCGTCTGGATATCTACGGTGAATGGTGGGGCAGCATCTCCAACGCCGCTGCATCGGATATCGATTTTTTGGAGGATCAGGAATGGCTGCGGGCCCTGGGGACTTCTCAAACCTATGGGGAGACCGTGGGCGGCGCCACGGCGTGCAGCATAGGAGTTCTGGACGATGGCTTTATCAGGCTGGGGCACATTGGCCTGCAGGACGGAAGAATGCCGGAAGCCGTGAATGAGATTGCGATGGAAGCGGGAAAGCTCAGCGCCCTGGGCTATGATTATACCCTGGGACAGGAGATAGAGCTGGCAATTTCGCTGCCTACCCAGGAAGACGATACGCCGCCGGTCATAGTTACTCACCGTTTTACTCTGTGCGGTGTGTTAAAGGCCTATTCCGATTTTTGGGGCAGCGCCTTTTCCAGGATCGGAGAATTGAACGGCGCAGTGTTTACCGGGGATACCGGTACGCTTCTTTTGGAAGAGGCAAGGGCAGAAGCCCGGCGAATGGAAGCCGAAGAGGGTGTCAAGATGAGCCTGGAGGGCCCCTCGCTTCAACTGTTTTTCTATGTGGAAAAGGAGCTTTCGGGAGAAGCGCAAAAGGAGATCGATACCTGGTTAGGCCGGGAGAGGCCCGGAATGATCCGCAACGATTTTTCCTATGAAAACGTAGAGGAAACGCGGTTTCACGCACTTTACACTGTTCTTATTTTCCTTGTAACCATATTGGCGGTGCTGTGCATCTACACGATTCAGCTTCAAAAGCAGGTGCGGCAGTACGCGCTGTTTCGCAGCATTGGAATAACAAAGCGGCAGCTCCGCAGGATCGTCTTTTACGAAAGCATGATCCTCTGTGTTCCCGCGGCGGTTTTCGGAGCCTTATTTGGTGCGGCAGGCACCTGGGCTGTGCTGCGGCTGGTCATGTATTCGGGCTCTGCTCCCGTAAAGGTGGCTGTTCCCTGGCTGGGGCTTCTCCTGATCTTTCTTGCCTGGCTTGGGGGGCTGGTGCTGATTCGAATGGCAGTGTTACAGCTTGCCCTCAGAGAGCCCCTTACAGGACGCGTGACCATGGAAAGCAAAAAGCTGCGCCGCTACCGCATATTACGCAGAGCTATGATCTCGCTGATGTCCCTGCTGCTGTGCGCCTCGTGTCTGTTCACGGTGCTGGAGGCTTT
>CAMVYG010000297.1 GCA_947171615.1 uncultured Clostridia bacterium | reverse complement strand
GATCAGTTCCTGAGCCCGGAGATTCCCGGCCATTTTGGAAGCGGATGGCGGCTTTACATGAAGCGCCTGGGCCAGATCGGAAATTCTCACAACATCGCCGTGCTCCGACAAACGGCAGATCATTTCCAAATAATCCTCCATGGAAGAGGTCAGTAAGCCATGCTCCAGCAGCGTATAGCCCTTCATGGTATAAAAGCCTTCCTGCGCCATAAGATCCTCCCTCTGTCTGCCGCCGCTTTTCGGCAAGGCATGTTTCACCCTTTTTACCGGTGCGGAATATAGTAGTGGTGAGAAAACTTTCCTTCTCCTAACTTTTATTCAGGAGTGAGTCATCCTATGAACCAGAATTTTCAGCTTAATGATTTGAGGCCGGGACAGAGTGCCTCAGTCAACAGCTTATCGATAGAGGGCACCATGCGTCGCCGCTTGCAGGATATGGGGCTGATTGAGGGCACTCAGGTAGAATGTATCGGGATAAGTCCTTTGGGAGACCCGGCTGCCTATTTGATTCGGGGGGCGGTGATCGCCCTGCGCAAAAAAGACACAAGAGGCATTGGCATTGAAGCGTCCTCCATCTCCCCTTCTCAAGGGGTTGTTTCTGCTTTTGTCCGCAATTCCCGAAGAAAGGATAATTTTGCCGGCACTTCCTGCCTGCAAAATCCGGGATTATAACCATGGGGCTTTCCAAGGAATCCACCGGCGCGGGGGCAGCCGGTGAGCGGCTTGTGATCCGCAAACAATCGGACACGGACAAAGTGGTTGCCCTCGCCGGGAATCCCAATGTGGGGAAAAGCACGGTATTTAATGAATTGACAGGCATGCACCAGCACACAGGAAACTGGCCCGGAAAAACCGTGACAAACGCCCAGGGCGCCTGCAACCACCGGGGACAGGGCTATGTACTGGTAGATCTGCCCGGCTGCTACTCCCTGCTGGCCCACTCCGCAGAGGAAGAAGCCGCCAGAGATTTCTTCTGCTTTGGTGAAGCGGACGCCGCCATTGTAGTCTGCGACGCTACCTGTCTGGAACGAAATCTGAACCTGGTACTCCAAACCCTGGAGATCACCAAGCGCACCGTGGTCTGCCTGAATTTGATGGACGAGGCAAAGCGCAAGGGCGTCACGGTAGACCTTCCAAAGCTCTCTTCCCTTCTGGGCGTTCCCGTAGTGGGCGCGGCCGCCCGCAGCGGAAAGGGACTGGATCAGCTGATGCGCCAGGTGAAGGCTGTATCCGAAGCAGCGGAAGATGCACTCCCGGCCCAGCCGCCTGTCACCTACTCCGACTTTCTGGAACAGGCGGTTGCAAGGCTGCTTCCTTCGGTAACGCAATTTTGCGATGGAAAAATAGACGCCCGTTGGCTGGCGCTTCGGCTGCTGGAACACAACGATGAATCCCTGGAAAAATCGTTGCTGGAGCATCTGGGGTCTTCTCCCTGGGAAGACCCGGAAATTGCCGCCGTTCTAAAAGAACTCCGGGCAGAACAGGCTACCTCCGGTATTTCCGCAGAAGAGCTCCAGGACGCTATTGTTTCCTCCCTTGTGACCCGAGCGGAAGAATTGGCAAAAGCCGTAGTAACGGTAAAGGGCAGCGGCTACAGCGCCAGGGACCGAAAGCTTGACCGGCTTTTTACCAGCCGCTCTACAGGATTTCCCATTCTCTTTCTGCTGTTTCTTTTCATCTTCTGGCTGACCATTGCCGGCGCAAACTATCCTTCCGAGCTTTTGAGCTCCGGGCTTTTCTGGCTGGGCGACAGGCTGCGGGAGCTTTTGACGCAAATCCATACCCCCGCCCCGCTCATTGGGCTTTTCGTGGACGGCATGTATAAAACGCTGGCCTGGGTAGTATCCGTTATGCTGCCGCCTATGGCGATATTTTTCCCCTTGTTTACCTTATTGGAGGATCTGGGCTATCTTCCCAGAGTGGCCTTTAACCTGGATCACTGCTTTCAGAAATGCGGGGCCTGCGGAAAGCAGTCTCTCACCACGCTGATGGGCTTTGGCTGCAACGCCGCGGGAGTGGTGGGCTGCCGGATCATCGATTCCCCCAGAGAACGGCTGATCGCCATTCTCACCAACAATTTTGTTCCCTGTAATGGGCGGCTGCCCATGCTGATCTCCATTATCACTATGTTCTTTATTGCCAGCGCTGGGGGATTCCGTGGCTCGGCGCTCTCTGCCCTGCTGCTGATGGCCGTGATCCTATTGGGCCTGTTTATGACCTTTGCCGTTTCCAAGCTGCTTTCCTCTACCCTCTTAAAAGGGGTCCCATCTTCCTTTGCGCTGGAACTCCCTCCTTACCGGAAGCCCCAGGTGGGAAAGGTGCTGGTGCGCTCTATTTTTGACCGCACCCTGTTTGTGTTGGGCCGGGCTGCCGCTGTGGCGGCGCCGGCGGGACTGTTGATCTGGGTTTTGGCAAATGTATCCATCGGTGGAACCACCTTGCTGGTATCCAACGGCTGGACCTGGGTCACTGCGCTGTGCACCATGATTTTCTCCCTGATGCACTGGCCCTGCTCCACCACCTGCATGACCATCTACAAGGAAACAAAAAGCCTGAAATGGACTGCCGCCGCCTTTTTGATCCCCACCCTGTGCGGACTGCTTTTCTGCTTCCTGATCGCTTCCTGCGCAAGGCTTTTTGGAATATGAAGATTTCCGGTCTTCTCCTTTGATCACAGACTATGT
>CAMVYG010000296.1 GCA_947171615.1 uncultured Clostridia bacterium | reverse complement strand
ATGAGCAGCTGACCGACCACGCAGATCAGCCCGCCAACCCAAAAGGCATTCACATATTCCATAGCGTTCACCATACCTTTTCTCTGTTCTGAGGCTTAGTATGTGCCGAAAGGAATTTCAGTATACCTGATATGTGCTTGCTGGGATGTTATCTATGATATTTCCGCTCCGATCTTCTCAGAGCAGCCGGATTTGTCAATGCGAAAAAGAAATTCAGGAAAGAAGTTCGCCCAGTTCTTCCAAATCGTTGAGAACGAAATCGGGCTTAACTTCGCTGGCAGCAAGCAGCTCCGGCGTGGTTTCGCCGCTCATGACCAGAATAGAAGTGACAGCCGTCTGATCCGCCACGGCAATATCCGTATCAAGCCGGTCCCCAATGATCGCCAGTTCCTCCGGGCGGCAGCCCGTGCGCTTTAAAAGATAGGAAAGTGTGTGCCGGGAGGGCTTTCCGAAAAATTCACAGTCTACTCCGGTAGAAGCTTTGACCAAAGCGGCAATGGAGCCGCAGTCAGGAATAAAGCCGTTTTCAGTAGGACAGTTGAGATCCGGGTTTACGCCGTAAACCGGCTTTCCACGCTGAATCAAGGAACAGGCCAGAGAAAGCTTTTCATAGGTGAGGGTGGTGTCAAAGCCCAGAACTACATAATCCGGGTTTGCTTCCTGTATGGAAATTCCCGCGTGGCGAAAATCTTCCAGCAAAAAGGGAGTGCCCACCACATAGCAGCTTTCTCCGGGACGATTTTCTTTCAGCCATTCCAGAATGACATCGTTTGAAAGCAGCATTTGCTCCGGCGTTACCGAAATCCCCATACTGTGGAGCTTTTGCAGATAGGCTTCCCGGTTTTTTGAACTGTTGTCCAAAAAGTCTTTGGTAAAGGAAAAAAGTCGGTCTCCCAAATAAATGGTGCCGTCCATATCCAGTACGAACATTTGAATCTTCTTCAGTCGATTTTTCAGTTCCTTATGCTCCATGTCAATTCCCTTCACTGCTGTAATATGTATAGTATATTATACAGGTTTTCGGCTGTCTTGTACAGGCTGAGAGAATGCGGCGCGGAAAGAAGGGAGGAGATCGGTTGGAGAAATTCAGAAAATTCGCAAAATAGGGGTGTTATTTTCTTGGGGAATGCGTTATAATAAAGGCGGTTAGAGCTATTTTATTATGTCGGCTTTTAAGCGGCAATAAAAATACAGAATTTCGGAAAAGGAGCTGTCACCATGAAATTTTTTGAAAGCATCGGAAAAGCAGTAGGGGACGCGGCCGGCTTTCTCGGAGAGAAAAACCGCAAAGCCGCGTATCTTAACCGCATTCGCACGGTGATCCGCTGCGAGGAAGCGGCGGCAGAAAAGGAATATCTGGCTTTGGGGCGGTATTATTACAATAACCTGCGGGATAAGAATAATCCGGTCACAGAAGCGCACTGTGCAGAGCTGGAAGCCATAGAAGGCCGTTTGGAAAAGGCGCTGGATCAGCTGGAGCAGTTTTATCAGGCTGACGCCAGGGACGCAGCTTCTATAGGAGTGATTGGGGGTGAAGACGGCCCCACTGCCATGTGCATGTCAAACGGTGAGGCGGAGGAAGTCACTCTGGAGGACGTAAAGCGGTTCGATCACGATCCGCTGGAGCCGGTTCCTGCAGAGCAAGCGCCTGCGGGCCAGGCATCTGCGGAGCAGATTCCTGCGGAATCGGACGAAAACGCAGGCCTGCCGTTTGAAGGCTGATCGCGCTGAACTTTGGAGGGAATACGGGAATGTCTACGGAAATTATTAAGGATATCATTTGTCCGCAGTGTGGGGAGTCACAGAAGTACCAGCTGTTTTCCAGCATCAATGTGAGAGACAATCCGGAATTCAAGCAGAAGATCCTGGAGGAAACCCTGTTTGACTGGCGCTGCAAGCGATGCAGCTATTTTGCGGCAATGGCATATCCCTTTATCTATACGGATCCGGTGGCCGGTTATGTGATCAGCACCGCGCCTATGGGCACAAACGGCGCGGTAGAGCCTACCGAGGCCGTAAAGGATTACGTCAAGCGCAGCGTAAAGAATCTGGCAGAACTGAAAGAAAAGATTTTGACCTTTGACGCGGGCTATGACGATGTGGCGGTAGAGCTGGTGAAAAATGCCCTTTGCGGCATTATAAAAAACACCTATAAGGTCAGCCGTGTACATGCTTATTTCAGCCGCGTCAATGAAAAGGACGGGGAGATGGAATTTGCCATTTTCCTTCCCCGGAAAACCGAGCCTGTGTACCACTCCACCAAGCTGGATGTGTATAAGCAGTCTCAGGAGGTGCTGCGCACTCTGGATTTTGTAGATCCGGAGGGCTTTATTCGGGTAGACGCCAAGCTGGCCCGCCAGATCATTGAGGAATATCAAAATATCTGATTGCGGAGCGGAAGCGGAGAAGATAAAACGGAACCCGATAAGATGTGACAGTTGAAATAAGGCGTTAAGCGCCGGATAAAAATCCCTGGTAAAATTCGTTTTACCGGGGATTTTTTGCTGCTTAAACGTAAGCAAACCTCCGGTTTTGCCGAGGGGAGCGCCTTCTGTTAGCCGGAAGCTGAAAAAGCTGGAATAGTGAATCGCGAAACGGACGGACAAATTAGTTGCAGCGACATGACATTGAGCTTCTGTTTAAAACGCAGCAAACTTAATACAAATTTACCGTGCAAACATTTCC
>CAMVYG010000295.1 GCA_947171615.1 uncultured Clostridia bacterium | reverse complement strand
GGCCTTGCGCGGGGTCGACGATCCTGGCGCGCTTCAGCAGTATTTTCATAGGCTGCCTCCTTTTACTCCATTACAAACCGCTCTACATGCCATTTTGTCAAGGACAAAAGCTCTCTGCCGTAATATTCCGGCAGCAGGATCGGGTCGGTATCGGCCACCAGGCTGTAGGGGGTAATGCCTACGCTCTCCGCCAGCTTCAGGGCGCGAAACATATGAAAGCCCTGGGTCACCAGCGCAAACTCAGCGCCCAAGCCCTCCCGGTCTGCAATTTCCCTGGAAAACTTCATGTTCTGCCGGGTATTGCGGGACTGGTCCTCCATATAGATGCGGTTTTCTTCAATGCCCAGCCGCAGCAGGGCATTCTTTTCCGTAAGAGCCTCCGGGCAGGGCTCGTCCCCACCCTGGCCACCGGTAACGATACACTTAACTTCCGGATTTTCCAGCAGATATTCCAGGGCCTTCTCCACGCGGTTCGTCAACGCAACTCCCATGCGCTCCGCACTGTACACCTGCGCCCCTAAAACGATCACATTGGTTCCGGCAGGCGGCGTGTGATACTGTGCGGAAACCATCAGCCCGGTCAAATATCCGGCCCACACAAGACCCAGACAGTAAAAAACTGATACCAGACGAACTACGATCCTTCGCCACCCGCCCCGCTGTGCCAGGCGGGGGTAAAAATGGAGGATCGAAAAGCCCAGCGTGCAGACGCAGAAGCCAAACACCGCTCCCAAATCAAAGCCGCCGTGCAGCAGCGGGAGCAGAAACCACACACAACCCAAAAGGCACAGGATCTTTCCGATCCATTTCATCACAGTTTTATATTTTCCCATATCTTTCAAACCACTCTTCTTTCTTGCTCGTCGGGCAGACTTCGCAAAAGCTTTCCGCCCTGATTTTTTGGAAGGGCATGCTCCCCAAAAGCCTTACGGGGAAGCATTAGAGCCTATCCCAAAATTATTCACGCACGTCTTACTTGCATATTTTTTGCCAGACAGCGTTGTTTTCCCTTGCCATACGGCAGTATGCCTGCAGGAAGACGCCTTGTCTGACAAAAAATCTATCTGCGTAATCCCTACATCCCTAATTTCGGGATAGGCTCTTACTCCTTTTCTTTCGGCGTTTCTTCCTGATTCGGAACAGGGGCGTTTTCCTGGATCGGTCTGACGGCAGGCTGCACGGGAAACCTTGCCCTGCGTTTTTTGGCAGAGCGGCGGCCAAATATCACAACAGGCACCAGGATCACAACGCCTACCAGCAGGAAGGGCAGCATCCAGAGAATGGCCAGAGCCAGCCCCTGCAGAACGTTGACAAAGCTGGTCCAGCCGCCTGTAAAGGCTTCCCAGGAACGGGAACCAAAGGACGGACGAATGGTAAACTCCGTCACATCCCGCAAAGAAAGGTTCACTGTGGAATAGGCAATTTCATTGTCATAGATATGGAGTTGAGAGGTCATGCTTTCGATCTCATAACGCACGTTGGAGAGACGGTCTTCCAGTTGAAGGATCTCTTCCAGGTTTTCCGCCTGTCCCAGAAGCTCCAGCAAACGGCTTTCCTCCTGGCGCAGAGATTTCAGCCTTGCTTCCGTATCCACATAGCTGCCTGTCACATCTTCCATATAGGTGTTGCTGAAGGTCACATGCACCGTATCTTCCAGTGCAGCCAAAAAGTCCGAAAGAGATTCGGCGGGGATACGGATGGT
This sequence comes from uncultured Clostridia bacterium, assembly GCA_947171615.1. Taxonomy (GTDB): domain Bacteria; phylum Bacillota; class Clostridia; order Oscillospirales; family Acutalibacteraceae; genus Acutalibacter. Next base: position 986 of record CAMVYG010000295.1, on the reverse strand, counting down.
GTAATCCAGCGAACAAGCATCCCGCTCCTCTCCCTTGCTGTAGCCGGAGAAGGAGGAGGATTCCAGATAGCCGCCGTATTGGCTGATCAGGGCGTCCAGCGCGGGCTTTGCCGCATCAAAATCCTTTGTTTCCGCGGAAATATCAGAGGTGTAAATCAGCTTGCGGTCAGTTGCTTCCGGCTGCAGGGCCACCTTATCGCTTTCCGGCAGATCCCCTGGTGCATTTTCCTGAGTCTCTCCCCCATTGGAATGGAAGGAATCGCTTTTATTCGGCCCACTGCCTCCGCAGCCGGAGAGAGAAAAGCACAGTAGCGCCGCCAAAAGAATCACGATCAGCTTTTTCACAGAAATCACCTCAATGCAAAATTCTAAAATTATAAACCCTTTATTGCAAATTCATTATACCGAAAAGAAGGGCGCAGGTCAAGGTTTTGCCGTGGCGCCTGGGCCCGATAAGAACCACGGTTATCCGCTGTTTCACGTCCTTTTCAGGGCAAGGTCCACTTTTCCATTTCATTTTGCAGAAGAAGCGCTTCCCAGGTTTTTCAGAGGAGAACCTCATAAACAGCCGCTGCCGTCTCATATATATTTTTTCCGTGAAGAACGGTTCAACGCCTTCTGTTTCTCAGTCCGTCCAACAATTTCCGGTGATTTTTCCGTTGTTTTCGGCAGGATTATACATACTATCCAAAAAGTGCACCGCTTTCCAAGCTAAATTTTTCTTGCCTTTTTCAAAGGAGCGGGTTATAATGAACCAAATTACTTTATCAATTTAACTCGGTAAATTTTTGTTAGGAGGATTCAGCCATGACACGTGTGTACAACTTTTCCGCAGGTCCTTCCATGCTGCCGGAATCCGTTCTGAAAAAAGCCGCCGCTGAAATGATGGATTACAACGGCAGCGGAAAAAGCTTGGTGGAAAAGACTCACATCTCCAAGGTTTATGACGAGATCTTCCAGTCTGCAAAGGAGCTTCTTCGAAAAGT
>CAMVYG010000294.1 GCA_947171615.1 uncultured Clostridia bacterium | reverse complement strand
AGAAAAAGGAGCAGGAGCAAAAGTATCATGGAATAATTCTGATAACGATAATAAGCAGCAAGGAGCCGATCGCTGAGAAAGGCGCCAATAATTCGAGAGCCGTCTAACGGCGGAATAGGAATCAAATTGAATATAGCCAAAATCACATTGACCCATATATAATGGGAAAGAAGAGTAATAATGAAATAAACAAAAGCGTTATCCGGAGCAAATGCCACTACAGCACAATAAGCAAAACCCCCTGCCAATGCCGCTAACAAATTCGAAAGCGGCCCGGCCAAAGCCGTAATCGCCATATCCCGCTTCGGCTTTCTGAAAAACCGGGGATTCACCGGCACAGGCCTGGCCCAGCCAAAATTAAAGAGCAGCAACGCCAATGCCCCCATGGGGTCAACGCTTGCAAGGGGGTTCATGGTAAGCCTGCCCGCCGTCTTTGCGGTGGGATCTCCCAGCTTATTGGCCACCCAGCCATGGGCAAACTCATGAAGCGGCAAAATACAAAGAACAACAAAAAGAGTGGAAACCACCTGTGCGACCACTGTCCAAACATCGATCGGGTATCCGTACCTGATACTATTGATAACATCAAAAAGCATGGCAATCCTCCTTACCTGTACCTAGGATTATACCCTATCCCAAAGAAAAACACAATTCTTTTCAAAAAAAACTTGCATTTTATCGGGGTGTCTGCTATAATTCGAATGTTGTAAATTTAGAATCGCCTGATTTTAAGGAGGTGCAGATATGGCAAAATGTGAATTCTGCGGCAAGGACGTTTCCTTCGGCATCAGAGTATCCCACTCTCACAGACGTTCCAACAGAACCTGGAAGCCGAATATCAAGCGTGTCAAGGCTGTTGTTGACGGTACTCCGAAGCGTGTATACGCCTGCACCCGTTGCTTGCGTTCCGGCAAAGTGACCCGTGCCGTCTAAATTAAAACTTGAATGAAAGAAAAGAGAGCCGCAAGGCTCTTTTTCTTTTGCAGTTTCTTCTCTTCTTCAATCTAAAGAAACGTAAAGAAAGACGGAGCTCCGGTGGAGATCCGTCTTTTTCTATAATCTCCTTATTATCCAAAAGGCTTTTCCTGGGTCAATGCGGCAAAATCCCCCTGATCAAAGCTTGTGATCAACCGTTCCGCCAGAGTCTTTGCCTCTGTCATCAGCTCAAAAAAGCTTTGCTGAGAGCTTCCTTCTCTGCCCTGCCACTCTGTCTGCTGCAAATTCGCATAATCAATATCATCCCGTTCCATCAGCGGCACAATATGAGAGGCCACATAATGAGGTTTTCCACTTTCCATCAGATCAAAGATTTTTTTCTTCAGTCCGGTCTTATCTGTCAGGCAGGAAAACACAAAATGGGCGTCCTTCGTGGCCCGCAGTAATTCTTCCTCTTTGATATCAGCCCCATAGACCTGAAATAAAACCTCCCGATACAGTCGGGCGATCCGCCGCTGCACTGCCTCGTTTTTAGGAAACATCTTTCCCAATGACATTTCAGAAGGCAGCTTTCCCGTTTCGCTGCGCAAAACAATGGCGTCCAGAGCGGCTTCAATTTCCCCGTGTAACGTGCCAGCCGTTTCATAAGGCTGTTCCTCCAGCAGCCGCTCTGCCAAAGCGTTGATATACGGGTGTGCTGTAGAATCCAGAGAATAGTGGCAGAGAAAGCCGTAAATATAAGAGCGGTAGCCGGGCTCATCACAGCGCTTTAAAAAGTCCCGCATTGCCTCAAGGGTTTCGGAAGGCGATGTTTCGTGTAGTTTATTGCCATAAGCTTTTAAAGACTTTCCCTTCATCCATGGGAAATAACGGTGACAGAAAAGAAAATCCGGTCCCTGCGCCCCCCAGTTGTAAGCGCATAGATCCGTTACCGTATTTTCAGGAAGAGCTTCCCGTACCACTCGGGCAAACTGATGGTGAGTTAAGCATGCCGGCATAAAAATATCTCCTTTTCTCAAAAATGAAGTCTTTTCTATTCTGGCTTTTCCTCCCACAATTAGGGAAGCCAGGGAAACGCGGTGTAAAAATCCGCTGGAAGCTCTGAGTGAAGTTCAATTTTCACAGACAAAGCGGAGCTGGAAAGCGAAAGCTGGCCGCAGTGCAGCGCCTGACGCCCGATCCGCTCCCGGCTGCCGCCATACAGGTCGTCTCCTGCCAGCGGAAATCCCAAATGGGCCATATGCACCCGGATCTGATGAGTACGTCCGGTTTCCAGCCGCAGAGACAGCAGGGTATGCCCCTCTGCTCCCGCTATGGCCTGCCAGTGAGTAACAGCCGTTTCACCAGAGCCACAAACACGGACGATCTTGCTTCCCTCCCGCAGTCCGATGGGAATATCAACTGTACCGGAGCCGGAAAGCTCCCCTTCACAAACCGCAAAATACCTTTTTTCTATTACAGCGGTGGAAGCCGCCGCGCGGTGCTTCCCAATCGCCAGAATTCCGCTGGTGTCCTTATCCAAGCGATAGAGCGGCCGAAACACATGGCGCTGCCCTGTTTTCCGGTAATAGCCGGCAACCGCATTTAAAAGACTATCCTGGTCATGTCCGGGAGAAGGATGCACCGGCATGCCCGGCGGCTTCTCCACAACCAGATAATCTTCCGTCTCCCACAGAACTGTGAGAGGAACAGATGTTTCCGGATATTCCGGTGTTTCTTCCGGTAAAGGAAAGGATAAAATATCGCCGGCGGAAAGGAGATCCACTGTGCGGCAGGGAATCCCAT
>CAMVYG010000293.1 GCA_947171615.1 uncultured Clostridia bacterium | reverse complement strand
AAGCACCGCTCCGCCCGGAAGCAGCAATCCGACCCGCCGCGCGTCCAGACAGTGAGACCGGCTATCCCGCACGGCCGCCAGCGCCTTTGCCTCCTGGTCCAGGGAGGCAAGATTCCGTTCCAAAACGGCGATTGCAGCCGAAGCGCCAGGGTCCTCCAAAATCTCCCTGATCTCTTTTAAGGGGATCCGCAGCTTTCGCAGCACTAAAATCTGCCGGAGACGGGCAACATCCCTTTCGCTGTACACACGATAGGCATACTCCTCTTTTCTCATACTGCAAAGCAGCCCAAGCTTTTCATAGTGGCGAAGCATTCGGGCAGACACACCGTATTCCTTCGACACCTCGGTCACAGTCATCAATTCTTTCACAACGCTTTCCCCTTCCCTGCCGGACGGCGTGAATTTCTGTTTCCGCCGTCTGACTGCCTTCAGTATAAAGCACGACATCGTGTTCGAGTCAATACAAAAAGAAAAAATTTTCAGAGACAAAAAATCCGGAGGGGGGATCCCCTCCGGTCAAAGCAAATCACAAAGACAAAAGATCTTCCCGCAGCATTTCCTGAGCAGCCAGCAAAATTCCCAACTGCCCGCTGTGATAGTTAAGCCCACCCTGCATCCATACCGCATAGGGCTCCCGCAGAGGAGCATCGGCGGAAAGCTCAATGGAAGAACCCAGGGTAAAGGCGCCGGCAGCCATGATCACATCGCTGTCATAGCCTGGCATGGGACTGGGCTCCGGAACCACAAAGGAATCTACCGGCGCGCCCTTTTGCACACCCCGGCAAAAGGCGATCAATGCTTCTCTGTTTCCAAGCTGTACCACCTGAACGATATCGCCCCGCTTCTCCTCTGGTTCGGGGGACACATTATATCCCAGCTCCGAAAAAAGCGCGGCAGCGTACACCGCCGTTTTTACCGCTTCCCCCGCCGCATGAGGTGCATGGAAAGCTCCCAGGAAAAGCTCTCTGCTCTGTCCCAGGGTACAGCCCAGCTCCCGGCCTGTACCGGGGGTGGTCAGGCGGTAAGCGCAAAGCTCCACCAGTTCCTTCTTACCCGCGATATAGCCTCCGGTAGGGGCGATCCCGCCGCCGGGGTTTTTAATGAGAGAACCTGCCAGAAGATCCGCACCATAGGCAGCAGGCTCCTCCCGCTGGGTAAACTCGCCATAGCAATTATCTACCATAACGATACAGCCCGGCGCTTTTCGTTTCACAAGCTCCGTCATTTTTCCAATCTCTTCCACTGTGAGAGACGGGCGCAGACTGTAGCCACGGGAACGCTGGATATAGACCATTTTGTAGGCGGAAGAAACTCGTCTTTCAATTTCGGCGTAATCCGGCGTACCGTCCGGTAAAAGCTCTACCTGCTCATAGGAAACGCCAAATTCCTTGAGGGAACCCGGTTCTTCCCTGCCGTTCATGCCGATCACGCCCTGAATCGTGTCATAGGGCGTTCCGGTCAGACAGAGCATTTTATCGCCAGGGCGCAGCAGACCAAACAGCGCTACCGTCAAAGTATGCGTGCCGCTGACAAAATTCCAGCGCACCAGGGCGTCCTCCGCACCCAGCGCGTAAGCATACACCTGATCCAGCACTTCCCGGCCGCGATCCCCATAGCCGTAACCGGTGCTTCCGGCAAAATGGCTTTCACTGACTCCGGCTCTTTGAAATGCGGACAGCATTTTCTGCTGATTATAGCGCTGTATTTCCTCGATCTCCTTTAAGCGGGACGCGATCCCCGCCTCTACCCGATCAGAAACATCCTGAAGCTTTTGATTGATCTCGAAATAAGAATACATTCTTTGTACCTTCCCTTTTCTTCACCCAGTCATCCTTCAGAATAGACCCAGGTATCTGCTTTGCTGTAACCCAGCTCTTTATAAAACTCCCGGTTCTTTTCTTTTTCACGGAATACATACAGAGTTTTTCCGGGAAGGCAGCGTTCCGTTCTCTGAACAAGGCGGGAACCGATTCTCTGGCGACGACATGCAGGCGCAACCGCCAGGGCGGACAAAATTGCCGCCTCCCGGCTGATGGAGGATACCAGGGCGCAGCCGGAAAGAGCGCTGCCGGAATATTCTGTCAGGGCCAATGCCGCCTGATGCCGCAGCTTATGGGAAAGATCCAAATAAAAGGGCTCGAACTCTTCCACCATGCCCACTTCTTCCAGCAGACCGAAAATTTCCCGTATGTTGACAGCGCTGAAATCCGGTAAGACTTCTTCCCCGGGCTTCAACTGCTTTTTCAGGACATCTCCGGAATCGGAAACCGGCAGAGACAAGGCTTCCGCATTGCGAACAGCACAGAGAACCGCCTTGGGCCCCACTGCCCGCAAAAATTCTTTTGTCTCTTCCGTATGCAGCACAGTACCGGAAATGATCATTAAGCCATCCACTTGGCAGAATACGGTGTCCGATTTCTTATCCACCCAAAAGCAGGAAAAGCCCTTATCAAAGCCATAGGCCAAAGCGACCCCGGCAATTTTGCAGCCAAAGGGGGTCTTTTCACAAAGCCGCAGCAGTTGCTTTTGTTCTTTTTCCTGTTCCACCAAAGAAAGCATAGGTTTTCCTTTCCTTTCGTCACACAAGACATACCGGATCATCTTCTCGCATTACAAGACAAAACTTTACAGCTCAACCACATAAAGAAACCGCCCCGAATCGGGGCAGTTTTTCAAAGGCAAATAAATTTTGAAAGCCGGCTCACACGCAAAGTCTCCGAG
>CAMVYG010000292.1 GCA_947171615.1 uncultured Clostridia bacterium | reverse complement strand
CTCCTGGCGTCTGCTTTACACGCATCCTTTTTTTAATAAACGCCTTCTTTGTCATATGTTCCTCCTTCTTTCTCAGAACAGTGTTTCATGATCAAATCGGCTCATCAATTTATTTGTGCCGAATACCAAAAGAAACGCAAATACTGATTTAAACAAACCGGCCGCTGTTGCGACGTCAAATTTTGCTTCCTGAATACCGAGTCGAAAAACATAAGTGTCTATGATATCGCCGACGCTGAATACAGCAGAGTTGTACAAGGCCAAAATTTGATCAAATCCGGCATTCAATATAGAACCAATGCGAAGAAGAAACATCACGGTGATTGTCGGCATAATACATGGAAGGGAAATTTTCCACAGGCATTTGAACCGTGAAGCGCCGTCAATTTGAGCAGCTTCGTAAAGCTCCTGAGGAACGCCTGCGAGCGCTGCCAAATATATAATGGCATTCCATCCCATTTCCTTCCAAAGATCGGAAATGACAACAACTCCCCGAAAATAGTCCGTATCCGACATAAAATTGATCGTTTGCCCACCTAATGACGTAATCAGAGAATCAACCGGGCCTGATTGCCTTAACAGATTAAAAATCAATCCGTACATTACGATCCACGACAAAAAATGGGGAAGATAAACAACTGTTTGTACCAGCTTTTGGAGTCTTTTTTGCCTGACCTCATTGATTAGCAGGGCTAAAAGAATAGCAGAAGGGAAGCCAAACAAAATTTTGTAAAAACTGATAATGAACGTGTTTTTCAGCGCATTGCGAAACTGAAGCGATGAAAAAAGATACTGAAAGTTATCTAACCCCGCAAAGGGACTGTGAAAAACGCCCTTCACTACACTGAATTTTTCAAACGCAATAGCCAGTCCGGCCATTGGAAGGTAGTGAAAAATAATGATATACAAAAGGCCCGGTATCAGCATCAGGTACATATACTTATATCGCTGAAACACTCCGCGCCGGGAAAGCGACGTTTTTGGATTTGTCTGTGCTCTCATATCTTTCCCCCCCTTTGTTATGCGTCCTTATGGTTTGTCAGCTTTCGGAACAGATCCATAAAAATTTCGCTTCGATCCGCGAAATACGCCTCCTTATATTTATGCCTGTCCGGAATCCACGCATAGGTAAAATCTTCTTTGAGAACCGGACAGACGCGAATTTCCGTGGGCACCCACTCCTCACTGATGAGCCACGCGATGCAGGAAATATCCCACAGCACCTTGCTCCAGCCCGGCGTATCTTTTCCGAAGCGTGTAAACCGGCCGCGTATCATATCGGAAAAATAGGTGCAGATACGGTTTTTCCCCCGAAGCACTGCGTCGATCTCATATACGTTCGTATGGAGATGCGACGCCACATTGTGACAGGGCAGTATTACCAGGGGAACCCCGCTTTCATAGATCAGGCTGGAAGCGTAATAATCCTGCGAAACATTGAAGATTTCGTGATGAGGATACCAAAAGGCGTTGGGCCCCAGCCAAACCACAACAACATTTTCTATAATGGACGGATCCTTCGCAATAGCGGAAGCTACATTTGTAATGGCGCCGATAGCCACTACATAAAGCGGACAGTCCGGTTCCTTTTTTGCCAGCCGAATGATCTCATCTGCCGCCTCGCTCTCCACCGGCAGTCCGGGAGCTTCCATATACCGGTCGGAGCCACGGAACACCGGCGGTGGATTTTCCAGCTCCATCAGCTGATAAATGTTCTTAATTTCCCGGTAGCTTTTTTCCATGCCCTCCCCGGGGCTTGTGGAGTTCCAGTTAAAAAACGGTGCGGCCGTAACGGCTTCCACAGATAGTTTTTCCGGAGAAAGCAATGCATATGCCAGCGCAAACTGGTCATCGACCTCGTTAAACGCATCTGTGTCTAAAACCATTCTCACCCGTCCCTGCGGATGCTGAAGCCGCTGTTCCAGCAGCTTATCCGTCAGCTTGGGAAACTGTTTTCCAGAATCCATCTTTTACCCTCCTTCTTTTTCTTTAACAAACCTCTTTCCGCTTCTGCACGATGCTGCTGAAGCCTCCTGCTTCCTTTTTTCGCGTCAGCTCCGGTGCATCACATAGCTCCATCAACATAAATTCCGCAAGATACTGTACCTCGCACCCCGGTTCCAAATGTCCTGCGTATGTATGCTGCAAATCGGAGAAGGTTATGTGAAAATGTGGCTCACCGTCCAGCAATAAGCCCGTTACGCTTGAAACCTCCATGGGGCCCTCCAGAGTGATAAACTGATTATCCGCCTGGTCGCTTGTATTGGTGATCCGGTGGTATACGGCCTTTCGCAATGTGCCGATCCCTGAAACCAGCGCCGCATTGCGCAGTCCGTACTTTTGAAATGCCTCACAAAGGCTTTCCAGCACCAAATCTCCTTTTTGCAGGCTAACCAAAAGAATTCTGCCCTGAATTTCTGAAATGAAGCTTGTCATTCTGTACCCGCTCCCATCCGGACGGCATCCATAACTTCCAGCTTTTCTACCCTTCTGCGAAACTCCTCACCCTCTGAAAAAGCCGCGCCCAAAAACAGACGAATCAATTCCAGCGCAGCGGAAACACCTACCACCTGGCCGCCCAGAGTCATGATTTGCACATTGTCATGCTCTACACATTGGTGCGCGGTATAGAGATCGTGGCACACAGAGGCGCGGATACCCGGCACCTTATTGCACGCAATTGCCGCCCCTACTCCCGTGCCGCAAAACATAATGCCTCTTTCCGCTTCTCCATCAAGGATCAAGCTGCACACCTGCTTTGCAATATCCGGAAAATCCACAGGCTCAATG
>CAMVYG010000291.1 GCA_947171615.1 uncultured Clostridia bacterium | reverse complement strand
CTTCCGTCCGCTTCGATTACTCCCTTTCCGTATCCGGTCATACTTTTCAGCATTTATATCATTCCCAAGCTTAAAATAGTCGCGCTTTACCGAATAAACATTTTACCATTTTCCGAGATTCATTGCAACCGATTTTCTAAGATTTCAAAGGATATTAAGAAAAAAAGCGGGTTTTCACCCACTTTTGCTTCATGCATGTTTAAAAAACGCAAGCGCCATCTTTCTGCATAACAGCTCCCAAAGCTCTGCCCTTGCCGGATTCTTAACATTTTCTCCTGCTGTTTCTACTGCCGTGAGCAGCTTTTTTTCCTGTGTTCTGCCCTGTGCGGGAAGCGCTGCTCTCCCGTTGCCTTCTGCTCCCTTCTTTTTTTGCCTCTGCCAGAAGACCGCGTATTTCCTCCTTTGTCAGCTCTCTGTATTTTCCCTGAGGAAGCATGGAAAGCCTCACGGGTCCTACTGCAATACGTTTCAAGCGGGCAACCTCAAGCCCCAGGGCTTCGCACATTTTTCGGATTTCCCGGTTTCTGCCTTCATACAGCACGATTTCCAGAACCACTCTGCCCGGCTGCTGTTCCAAAACCCGCACCTTGGCAGGGGCGGTCATCCTTCCATCAATCTCTATGCCGGTTGCGATCCGGGCCAACTGTTCTTCTGTAACAGCCGGCCGCACCGTTACACGATAAGTTTTTGCAATATGCTTTTTCGGGTGAGCAACCAAATTGGCAAATTCTCCATCGTTGGTCATCAAAAGCAAGCCTTCGGAATCCTTATCCAGCCTTCCCACCGGATAAACCCGCTGGCCCACGTTCTCCACCAGCATCGCCACGCAGCGCCGATCCTTTTCGTCGCTCATGGTGGTGACAAATCCCCGCGGTTTGTGCAGGGCAAGATATAGCTTTTCCCCGGAAAAGGAAACGGGCTCTCCGTCTACCGCAATGCGGTCTTTTCCCGGCAGAGCGCTGTCCCCCAGCTTTGCCGGTCTGCCGTTCACCGTGACTCTTCCGGCAGCTATCATTTCCTCTGCCCCTCTGCGGGAAGCAACGCCGCAGGAAGCAAGAATTTTTTGCAGTCTGCTTTTTTCAATCTTAGCCATTGATCTGCCATTTCCCTTTCCGGCAAAGCGAACCGCTTTGCCCCTTTACCGGTTCCGCCCATGCGGCCTGAAGCTTAGGACACGCCGAACCACTTTTCCCAAAACCCGGGCTTTTTCTCCTGCACAGCCACACTTTTTTGTGTAATAAGCGGAATGCTGTACACCAGAGAATCCCCTAAATAATATTGAAGCCTTCCCACCTGTTCCCCTTCCCCTAAAGGAGCATAGCAAAAGACAGGAAGAAACACACGGCAGGTTATTTGATCGGCTTCTTTCACAGGAAGGGACACACTTCCGCCACAACCGCCCCGCACCTGCACCATCTCCTGCTCTGCGCCTACTACAGGAAGCTCGAAAGACAGGTCGCTGCCATCAAAAGACACCTGCTTCATGGTGGAAAAGCCGTAATCCAGGAGGGCCATATGATCGTTCCAATCGTCCGGAGCGTTAAGCGTTACAGCAATCAGTGTCACACCGTCCCGCTCCGCGGCGGAAACAAGACATCTGCCGGATTTTTTGGTAAAGCCTGTTTTCACACCGATGCAGCCATCGTAAAAACGCAGCAGCTTATTGTGGTTTGTATAAGACACCTTTTTTTCAGGCTGAGAAAACGTCACCTGATAGGTCGAACTGGAACAAAGCTCCCGAAAAGCTTCATTTTTCAGAGCTTCTCTTGCAAGCAGGGCCATATCATATGCCGTAGAATAATGGGCCTCATCGTCCAGCCCGGAGGGCGTGACGAAATGAGAATCCTTCATTCCAAGCTCCGCCGCCCTTTGGTTCATCCTTTTTGCAAATTCTTCCTGGGAACCGGAAAGATAGAGAGCCGCCGCGTTTGCCGCGTCATTGCCGGAAGCCAAAAGCATTCCCGCAGAGAGATTCCTCAAAGTGATCTCATCTCCCGCCTGCAGCCCCATGGAGGAACCCTCTACCGCTACCATTTCCTCCGTGATCTTTACCACAGGGTCTCCCTTCTGTTCCGCTTCCTCCAATGTAAGCAGCGCCGTCAAAATTTTTGTAGTGCTGGCCATTGACATCTGCTTTTTACAATCCTTCTCATAAAGAACCGAGGCCGTATCCGCAGAGATCAGCACAGCACTTTGAGCAGATAAGACCTCAGGAGCCTCCTCCGCATGGGCGCCATCAAAAGGACCAAGCAAAAAAAGCGCGCAAAGAAACCCAGCTGTCCGCCGGAACAATTTTTTCACAATACCACCCGCCTTCTGCACATACGTATGCAAAAGAGGGGTTTTGATATTCCGTTCAAAATGCCCCTAAGGCAATCCGAGTTATAATCTTTAAGGCAAGAGCTTCTTTAGCCCTCTTTCTTATCAGGCTCTGACGCTGCTGTTTCCGTCAAATCCTCTTCTGTGGGCTTCCGTGCTTCCGGCACTGTTTCTTCCTGCTCATTCTTTCGGAACAAGGCAGAGATCTTGTCCACCATCTCAGGAACCTTTTCCAGAGCTCTGTCTAGCGGGCCCATATACGGCTCGATCTGAATGACACGCACATTTCCATGGGAAATTGCAAGGAACGCAATGGGGATAATCGTGATCCCAGCCCCGCTGCCTCCGGCAAAAAGCCCGGAAGCCGGCTGTGACTTGGATGGAAGGTCAGAACCACCGGAAGCGAAACCATAGCTTACTCTGGAAATCGGGATCACTGTAGTACCGTCCGGCGTGGTGATGGGATCACCAATAATGG
>CAMVYG010000290.1 GCA_947171615.1 uncultured Clostridia bacterium | reverse complement strand
CATGTGGATCACTGCGGCGCGAATTTTGAATACGGCGAATGCTTTATTCACCCGGCGGATATCCGGCTGATGTACGACCACTCCGATCCTTTGATGCGGCTGAACTTCGCCAGATCCGGCGCTATGTTCCGCCCCCTTCCGGTGGAACCCGTTCCGGAGGATGTTATTCCGCCCCGTGCCATAAAAACCTTCCCCGTTTTCGATGGAGACAGCTTCGATCTGGGTGGCGTGACATTGGAGGTCATCGGCGTACCGGGTCACAGCTTCGGCACTATCGTGCTGCTGGACAGAGCCCGCCGGGTGGTCTATTCCGGGGACGCCTGCAACGCCAATACTCTGCTGTTTTTGGAGGGCTCTGCCTCTATCGAGGAATACCGGGAAAGTCTACTGCACTTCAAGAGCTTTCAGCCGGATTTTGATGGAATGTACGGCGGCCATGGCCCCGGCCCGGTTCCCAATACCATCATCGACGAGGCTATCGAACTGTGCGAGGAAATTTTAGCGGGTACCGACGATCAAATTGAGGGTTCAAGCGTCGGCAGACCCTGCCTGTACGCCAAGGCGAAGGACGACCATTTCCGGCGCCTGGACGGCAAGCTGGCAAACATTGCATATTCCAGAGAAAACATTCGGAAAAAGAGCGGTACAGCTGCCGGGAAATAACAAAAACACACTTATTGAGATACTCTCCCAGAACGCCTGATTCAGTAAAATTACATTTTCAGGAGAAAGGAAATCCTCCTGGCTATTAAAGGAGACTATGTATTTTGCGTAAAAAAGACTTAAAGCAACTGATTTCATTTTACAGGCCCTATCGATGGCTTTTTGCCGCCGATCTGTTCTGCGCCTTTGCGGCCGCCGGTATTGCGCTGGTGCTGCCTCTGGGCGTGCGGTATATTGCCGACCATTTACTGGAAAACGGTTTTTCAGAAGTTCCCCATATTTTGCTGGCAGGGCTGCTCCTTGCCGCCCTGGTGGTGGTGCAAACCCTGTGTACTTACTTTTTTGATTATCAGGGGCATTCGCTGGGCGCCAAGATCGAACGGGATATGCGGGCTCAAATGTTTTTTCACTGTCAAAAGCTTTCCTTCCGCTACTATGACGAGCACACTGTAGGGGATCTGATGTCCCGCATCACCAACGATTCCCTTTCACTGTCCGAATTTTTCCATCACGTTCCCGAGGATCTTCTGATCCAGGGAGTCAAGCTGGCAGGCGCTTCCGTGATCCTGCTCATGATCCACTGGCAGACCGCCTTGATCGTGCTGGCCTTTCTGCCCTTTATGGCCCTTTACACCCTGCACTTTAATAAAAAGATGGGAAGTGCCCTAAAACGCTCCCGGGAAAGCATGAGCAGAATAAACGCCCAAACAGAAGACTCGCTTTCCGGCATTCGGGTGGTACAGTCCTTTACCGGAGAAGCCCTTGAAAACGAAAAATTCTCCCGGCAGAATCAGCAGTTTCTGGAAGACCGCCGAAGCGGCTACCAAAGCGAGGCCCGCCTTTACTGCGGCATGGATGCTTTTGGAGGGCTGCTTCCCATTGCCATCGTGGTATTCGGCGGCTTAGCCATTCTGAATGGCTCCATGGCCCTGACGGATCTTCTGATTTTCCTGCTCTACATCGGCTATTTTACCGGGCCCATACAAAGCCTGGTAAACACCACCCGCCTGCTGCAGGAAGGAAAAACCAGCTTTCGGCGCTATCAGGAGCTGATGGAAACCGAGCCGGATATTCAGGACCCCCCCGATGCGCAGGTTCCGGAAAAAATTTGCGGAAAGCTGGAATTCCATGGAGTAGATTTCCGCTACGGAGAAGAAAAGCAGATTTTTCGCGGGCTGGAGCTCACCGTGGAATCCGGAGAATATGTGGCTTTGGTCGGAGCCTCCGGTGTGGGAAAAACCACTTTGTGCTCCCTGATCCCCCGCTTTTATGACCCCCAGCAGGGCAGTATTTTGCTGGACGGGACTCCGATCAACCAGATCCCTCTCCGGGTTTTGCGGCAGAATGTGGGCGTTGTACAGCAGGACGTTTACCTGTTCACCGGCACGGTGGCGGAAAACATCGCATACGGCAAACCCGGCGCCAGCCGGGAAGAGATCATCGCCGCGGCAAAGCAGGCTGGGGCTCACGAATTTATTGAGGAGCTGTCTCAGGGCTATGATACCCATATCGGCCCCCACGGCGTTAAGCTCTCCGGCGGCCAACAGCAGCGGCTGTCTATTGCCCGGGTATTTTTGAAGGACCCGCCCATTCTGATTTTAGATGAAGCTACCAGCGCATTGGATTTCCACAGCGAAAAAATCGTACAGTGTTCCCTGGAGCAGCTGGCCCGGCACCGCACCACCCTGGTGATCGCTCACCGGCTTTCCACTGTGCGAAATGCCGGACGCATTTTAGTGCTGGACGAATCCGGCGTCTGCGAGCAAGGCACTCATCAGGAACTGATGGAGCAGGACGGCGTATACGCCTCTCTTTATCAGGCTTCTTCTGAATTTTAAATGAAAACATCATCAGGAAAGGGACGCTTCTATTTGAAGCGTCCCTTTCCTGATGACACTGGGATTATCATTTTTACTCAAAAGCATCTTTCGGGAAATGCTTCTGCCTGCGGCAGAGGTGCCCACCGGACAACCGGGGAACCCCCGGCGAGGGTTCCCCACCGAAAAAATGTCCCACCGGGACATTTTTTCGCCCTTCCTGCGCTATTTTAAGGAAATTTCGTCCTCTTCAAAGGACGAATCGGGACTTCGCCCCGATACCCCACCACCTTTTGAAAATGGTGGACGAAAACTTC
>CAMVYG010000289.1 GCA_947171615.1 uncultured Clostridia bacterium | reverse complement strand
GCTTTGATTACACTGCCTTTTACCATTCATCATTATCGAAAATTTGGAAGCATTACTTTTTCCCGGATTTTTCTTGTGTATTCCTTTGTGCTTTATCTGATGTGCGCCTATTTCCTGGTGATTCTGCCTTTGCCGGACAAGTCTGAAGTGGCGAAAATGACATCGCCCACCATGCAGCTTCTGCCCTTCAGCTTTTTTCGGGAGCTTCCCCGGGAAACTGATTTTTTACTGACGGCTCCTTCAACATGGCTCCCGGCGCTGGCAAGCAATTTTACGCTGCAATTTGTTTTTAATATTGCGTTGTTGTTCCCGCTGGGCTTTTATTTGCGCTACTATTTTCGCAGAAGGGCAGTGGGTACGGTGATCGCCTGTTTTTGTGTCAGTATGTTTTTTGAATTGACGCAGCTTTCCGGGCTATATGGGATCTACCCGCGCCCATATCGGCTGTTTGATGTAGACGATCTGTTGTGTAATACGTTAGGCGGCTTACTGGGATATTGGGTTACAGGACTTTTCCTGAAAATTCTGCCGGATCGGGATAAAATAGACGAGCATTCATATCAAAAGGGCCGGCGGGTCACCTTTCCCCGAAGACTTCTTTCCTTCTGTGTGGATATGTTGTTCGTTACTCTGCTTTCCTGGCCTGTGGGAGCAGGGTTGTCATTTGCTTTTTTGGAAAGATACGCTTTTGCAGTATCATATATTCTGTACTTTGTGTTGTTCCAATGGCTCTGGAAGGGAAAAAGCCTTGGAAAGAGGTTGACAAAGACTTGTGTAGTCACCGAGAGGGGAGAAGCCCCCTCTTTGAGAAGACTGGCGCTGCGTTATGGCTTCCTTTGTACAGTGGGCGCAGCGGTTTCATTGCTTTCCCGATTGATCTCTGTTTTCCCGGAATATGCGCTGTTCGGCGCTTTTTTGTGGATCGGAGTAATCCTGGGCCTGCTGCTGTGGTTTTTGGTAGATACCATTCAAAACCACAACTCTGTTTATGGCAGAGACTATTTGCATGGCAGGCTTTCCAAAACGAAGCTTTCCAGCACGGTACAGATCGAATCTCCATCAAACGATTTTTCCAATGGAGTATCTGGCACTTAAAAATGCCCAATTCTGAGCAAAGGGGCGCATCACATTCCAATAGCCGCCGCCCCGTAGGGAAAATTCGTCCATCAGGTCAAATTTCCCCTCGATGCTTCTCACGTCTTCAAACCAGACCACATGCTTGCGGCCGTTTGTTCCCCAATAGTCAAAGGTAGGCGAATAGGCAGTTTGGTCAAACTGAATCGGCACGTTGTTTTTCTGTGCGATCTCTACCGCGTATTCATTGCCGATGGCGGTAGCTCTTGTGATACCGCGTTCAAAGGGAAGGATCCAGTCGTAGCCGTAATTCGGCACACCCATCATAATTTTTTCCGGCGGAATGGCAGAAACGCCGTATTCTATTACTCTTCTTACCTGGTTTAAAGGCGCTACCGCCATGGGAGGCCCATAAGTGTAGCCCCATTCATAGGTCATCAGCAGCACCGTGTCGGCAAGGGCGCCGATAGCGGCATAGTCGTGAGATTCATAGAGAAGCCCGGCCTGCCCGGCAGAGGATTTCGGCGCCAAATCCACATTGACAAAAAATCCTTCGGCGTGCATTCGTTCAATAGAGCGGCGCAGAAAGTTTTGAAAATTTCCTGCGTCCTCCGGCGCTACATATTCAAAATCGATATCCAGTCCCAGATATCCTTTTTCCTTCATAACCGCCACAATTTGATCCAGCAGCTTATCCTGAAGGGGGATATCCCGAAACAGCAGGCTAGCGCGCTGCCCGCTGAAATTGCCGTCCTCTGTAATGGAAGACAGCAGCATGACAGGAGCCACCCGATATTCATAGGCCAGATTGATCATTGCCTGATCGTCAACGGGAATCAGATCACCTTCTTCAGTGAAGCCGTATCCGAAAATTGTAAGATAAGTGAGATAGGGCAGAGACCGACGCAGAATATTTCGGTGGATATAAGGGTAGGCATAGCCATTGATAAATATCTCCCGGCGCTTTTGTTCCTGAAAATGGATCACGACTGTTTGGCCGACAGTGAGGTAAGAAGAAAAAATCAGCGCGGGGTTGTTTTGAAGCAATTCAATTTCCGGAACGGCAAATTTTGCCGCAATGCTTTCCAGCGTATCACCTGGCTTTACAGTATATACAAGCTCCGGGATCAGGATGACCAGCGCCTGTCCGATTGGCAGATTCTGAGGGTTTTTAATGCCGTTATCACTGATAATGCGGCTGGACGCCACACCATACTGGCGTGCCAGCTGCCACACGGTATCTCCCGATTGAACTGTATGGATTACCATACCCGCAAGCCTTCTTTCCGTAAAGTTCTTTTTTAAAGCTATGTGTGCAGAAAAGGAAGTATGCGGGAAATTCTTCCAGGTTGCAGGGGATCCCGTTTTCCTGTATAATGATTTGAGAAATTGATTTGGCAGACTGGAAGGAGCATTCTTTATGGAAACAGAGGCTATGGATCTACAGAAATTGACGTTTTTTACTGAGGGAAATACTTTTACCGGCAGCAGAACCAAAGACCCTGCAACGGGAGCTTTGCTTCGGTATCTTGTATATCCGGATCTGGAAAACCAGAAGCTGATTGCTTACGCGTGGACAACGGATGTTTGTTTTGAGCGTGCGCAGGAGCGCAGTGAAGCTGCCTTTTTCCTCAGTGAACAAGGGCTTTCCGAAACGCAGACATGGCTTCAGGAGCAGTATCGTGCTGTTTGAAAAATAGTGTGCTCGCGAAAATAGAGAAAGAATGTGCTATGCAGCAC
>CAMVYG010000288.1 GCA_947171615.1 uncultured Clostridia bacterium | reverse complement strand
ATCACGTACTGCATCAGGCAAGATAAGACTTATGAAACCGGCGCCGTTTTGCAACCAGGCGCATCTATCTTAATCAAATTATATAAAGGAGCAAAGCAGTATGAGCATGCAGCTGAGAAGGCCCTTTTCAGAGCGTTTAAACACGCTCAGATCCTACGACAAAAGCGCTGCGGAATTCAAGTTTTTGCTTGGCGGGATCGGCACGGGAAATGTTTCGGTAGGCTATCGTGGCCAGCTCTGTGACTGGGAGCTTTTTAACAGGCCCGGAAAGGGGAATAAATTCCCCTATACCTTTTTTGCCATTCATACCGACTGTGAAGGCGACATTCAAAACATTGTTCTGGAGGGAAAGATGGATCAGCCCCACTCCCGGGCCTGCGGCTATTCCAGCGCGGATCTGGGCGGACTTACGCGAATGAAAAAGCATACGGTCCGAGCGGAATATCCTCTTTGCCTGGTGGAATTTGAAGATGACAGGCTGCCGGTCTCCGTGGATATGGAAGCCTATACTCCCTTCATTCCGTTAAACGCCAATGATTCCGGCCTTC
The DNA here is from genome assembly GCA_947171615.1 of uncultured Clostridia bacterium. Taxonomy (GTDB): domain Bacteria; phylum Bacillota; class Clostridia; order Oscillospirales; family Acutalibacteraceae; genus Acutalibacter. The sequence continues at coordinate 2,271 of CAMVYG010000288.1, read as the reverse complement.
CGGGAGCGATCCTGCGCTACAGGGTGAAAAATACCAGCGGGAAAAAAGTGTTTGTATCGGTGGCTGGAAGCATGACAAACATGACAACGGCTATGGGCAAAGGCATGGCGGAATATCCCGAACACCACGGCCGATCCAGAAATGAGGCCTTTGATTCCCAGAATCTGCGCGGCATCCGCTTTACCTCCCTGGATTTCCCCCAGTGGCACCCGATGCACGCTGATATGTGCCTGGCCACCACAAACCCCGAGTACACGGTAAAGCCCAATTTCTTTATGGGAGACTGGTGGGACGGGATCCAGGATTACTGGGACGATTTTTCAGAGGACGGAAGACTGGAATTCAAGTCCGCAAAGGGCGGCATCACAGATACCCACATTCTTCAGCAGAACGATCAGCACATAGGCGGCCTGGCGGCAGAGCACACTCTGGAGCCCGGCGAGGAATACGTGTTTGAGTACATCCTCACCTGGTATTTCCCCAACCGAAAGCGTGCCTGGGATGAACGGTACAACCCGAAAACCATCACCCAGGAGGGAACCATAAAAAATCATTACGCCACGCTGTTTGACAGCTCTGAGGCTGTGGCGGAATACATGGTTCGGGAAATGTCCCGTCTGGAGGAAACCACCCTCCGCTTCCACGACGCTTTCTTTGGCAGCACCCTGCCTGTGGAAATTCTGGACGCCGCTTCGTCCAATATCACCACCCTGCGCAGCACTACCTGCTTCTGGCTGGAAAACGGCATGTTCCTGGGCTGGGAAGGCTGCAACGAGCAAAACGGAAGCTGCCACGGCAGCTGCACCCACGTATGGAACTATGAGCAGACCCTGGCCTTCCTGTTCCCGCAGCTGGAGCAGACCATGCGCAGATCGGAACTCCTGTGGGAGACCGATCCGGACGGTAACATGCACTTCCGCGCCCAGAGAATGCTGGAGGGCACCACATGGGAGATGCACCCGGCGGCAGACGGACAACTGGGCGCCATTGTACGCCTGCTGCGGGAATACAAGCTGTCCGGCGATCTTTCCCTGATCACGGAAATGGGGGAACCAGCTTTGCGGGCTCTGGATTTCTCCATCACCCATTGGGATCAGGACGGGGACTGCGTTCTTGACAGCCAGCAGCACAATACCTACGACATTGAATTTTATGGAGTTTCTTCCATGATAAATTCCATGTTCTATGCCGCTCTGCACGCCGGAAGCGAAATTGCAAAGCTTCTGGGCGATGAAAAGAGAAGCGCCGGATATCTGGAAACAGCGGAAATAGGCTCGAAAAAAATGGATGAGCTTCTGTGGAACGGCGAATTTTACGAGCAGAAGATCGAGGATCTGAACGCCTTTAAATACCAATATGGCAAGGGTGTTTTATCCGACCAGCTTTTAGGCCAGTACGTTGCCTTTATGGCGGGGCTGGGATATATCCTGCCTGAGGAGCATGTCAAAATAGCCCTGCACAGCATTTTCCGCTATAATTTCCGCCGGAGCTTTGAAAGCTTCTCCCACGTGCAGCGCACCTATGCCGTAGGAGAGGAACCGGGGCTGATCCTATGCTCCTGGCCAAACGGCGGCAGGCCCAGATTCCCCTTTGTCTATTCAGACGAGGTTTGGGCAGGCATCGAGTACCAGGTAGCCTCCGCCATGATCTGCGCGGGACTGAAGGACGAGGCGCTGGAGATCGTAAGGGCCCTGAGAAGCCGGTACAACGGCGCCAACCGGAACCCCTTCGACGAGTGCGAATGTGGGTTCCATTATGCCCGAAGCATGGCCAGCTGGGGCCTGATGGTGGCAGCCTGCGGTTTGAACTATGAGGCAGACGGCAGCCTGTCTTTTGCACCCCAATTTAGCGAAAAAGATTTCCAGTGCTTCTACTCTTCCGGAAAAGAATGGGGCATTCTCCGCCAGACCATTGATGAAACCGGAAAGGTCACACAGAGCATCGAGCCGCTGTACACGCCGGAAGTGAGATAAAACAGGAATACCATACAGGAAAGAATTTTACCGCCTTTCTTCCGAAAGGGCAGAAAACGATATCACCAGCTCCGCAAAGTGAATTCCTCTGCGGAGCTGGTTTCCTTTTATTCTCCCGCCGGTTTTTCAGCGATCTCTTCATGGGCAGGGCCAGTAAAAGGCAGAATAACCCCGATCCAGGCTGTTGAAAAACGCCCCCTTCCGCCAAGCCAGAAAGCAATTCATAAAGAATTGAGAAGCCAAGCATATTGTATAATTATTTAGAGCAAATTTAAATATTTAAATCATATATTTATTG
>CAMVYG010000287.1 GCA_947171615.1 uncultured Clostridia bacterium | reverse complement strand
ATCAATCACTCCTCACTGTCAGGGCGGAACAGAAAACAATGCAGACTTTGTTTTCCCGGAGGACTCTCTATCAGTCGGGCGTAACAGCCACAAACTTGGCTCTCCCTTTGGGAGAGCTGTCACGGCTTTGCCGTGACTGAGAGGGCGCTGGCAAGCAATAACCGAGATCCTTCACCTTCGGTTCAGGATGACAGAGGAAGAAATTCACTGGCGCGATAAATTATATCTTTTCCAACCTGGCAAAATTGGCAAACAGCTTTTTCGTTCCCACCTTTTCAAAGGCGATCTCCAGCAGCATGTCGTTTGCCATGGGCGTGGCGGTGAGAATCAGCCCCACGCCGAAGGTTTTATGCTTTACGCTGTCCCCGGCCTGGTAGGTTCCCACCGGGGCGGGCTTTACCCGATCCGGCTTATAGCCCCCCACGGCGGCGGTTTCCGCCGAACCTGACGAGGGACTTTCTTTTTGCCCGCCGAAGGTAGGTAAAAACTGGGTGAACCGATACCCGAATTCCCTGGAACGGCTGCGCTCCAAAAGCTCCTCCGGAATTTCCTCTGCAAACCGGGAAATTCTGTTCCGGTTGGTGGAACCGAAGATCATGCGGGAGTCCGCGTTCAAAAGATACAGCTCCTCCCTGGCCCGGGTAATGGCCACATAGGCAAGCCTGCGCTCCTCCTCCACCTGAGACGGATCGTAGATCACCGCGCTGCCGGGGAACACTCCTTCTTCCCAGCCGGGCAGGAACACCACCGGAAATTCCAGACCTTTCGCAGAGTGGATGGTCATCAGCACCACGGAATCCGTGCCGCTGTCGTAATTATCGATGTCGGTAAACAGGGAAACTTCCTCCAAAAATCCGGAAAGGCTGGCTTCTTCTCCCGCTTCTTCCTCGTACCGGCGAAGCATAGAAGACAGTTCCTGCACGTTTTCCGCCCGTTCCTCCGCTTTCTCCGGTTCATCGGTACGCAGGAATTCCAGATATCCGGTAGCCTCCAGCAGTTCACCATACAGCTCGCTGGGAGACAGCTCCTCCGCCTGGTTCTTTTCCATAAAGTCCCGCATCATGGCGGAAAATTCCTTCAGCTTTTTCGCGGCCCGGGAAATGGCGGGATATTCCTCCCCGTGGGAGATCACCTCAAACAGGCTTTCCCCCACCTGCTGGCCGATCTGCACCGCGGTATCCACGGTTTTTTCGCCGATGCCCCGGCGGGGTACGTTGATGATCCTGCGAAGCCGTATTTCATCTCCGGGATTATTGACCACGCTGAGATAGGAGATCATATCCCGCACTTCTTTTCTGTCAAAGAACCGGGTGCCGCCAATGATCCTGTGGGGAATTCCCTGCTTTGCAAACATTCTTTCAAAGGTGACGGACTGGGAATTCATACGGTACAGCACGGCATAATCCGAAAAGCTTCTGCCCTGGGCCACCCCTTCCAGAATAACCTTGGCCACCCGGTCCGCCTCATCGATCTCATTTTCCGCCGTGTGGAAGGAAAGGGGCTTCCCCTCTCCCGCCGCCGTCCACAGGGTTTTGCCCTTTCGCTCGGTATTATTGGAGATCACGGCGTTGGCGGCGTCCAGAATATTCTGGGTGGAGCGGTAGTTCTGCTCCAGGCGAACCACCCGGGCCCCGGGAAAGTCCTGCTCAAAATTCATGATGTTTTCGATGGTTGCTCCCCGAAACTTATAAATGCTCTGGTCATCATCGCCCACCACACAGAGGTTCCTGCTTTTCTGAGCCAGCAGGTTCACAAACTCATACTGGGCGTGGTTGGTATCCTGGTACTCGTCCACCATAATATACCGGAAACGATCCTGATAATATTCCAGCACATCGGGGCATTTTTGAAACAGCCGCACCGTGTTCACGATCAGGTCGTCAAAATCCATGGCGTCGGAATCCTCCATGCGCCGCTGGTAAACCTCATAGGCCCTGGCAATCTGCTTTAAGCGGAAATCGCTGCCCGCGGTTTCTTCATATTCCCGGGGAGAGATCAGGCTGTCCTTTGCCCGGGAAATTTCATTCAGGATGGCCTTGTGGGAAAGGGCCTTTTCCGCAATGCCCAGATCCGCCATAACGGTTTTCATCAGGCGGCGGCTGTCGTCCGTATCATAAATGGTAAAATGGGAGGAAAAGCCCAGCCGGTTTCCGTCCCGGCGCAGAATTCTGGCGCAGCCGGAATGGAAGGTAGAGGCCCATACATCGTTCCCCTCCTCTCCCAGCATGGCGCAAAGGCGATCCTTCAGTTCTCCCGCCGCCTTATTGGTAAAGGTGATCACCATGATCTTCCAGGGCGGGCAGGCGGAAACGGAAAGCCGCGCCCGGGTAAGCTCGGGAAGGGGCTTTTCCCCCGCTATGTAAGCCGCGCAGGCCAGCCCGTCTTCCTCTGTGAGCTCCGGCTGAAGAAAGGCGCTGCCATAGGCCTTGCCGTAACGGATCAGACACGCAATGCGGTTTACCAGCACTGTGGTCTTGCCGCTGCCAGCTCCCGCCAGCACCAGTACCGGCCCTTCCGAAGTGAACACCGCCTCCTGCTGGCGTTCGTTCATTCTGGAAAAATCCTTTTCCAGCACCTGCTTTCTCAGCTGCAAAAGCTCGTCCTTAGAAAATCCCATATCCTGCATAAACCCCCGGTTTCAGGTATTGATCGTTCTTGTCTGGCGTCCAGAATCTGATTTTTAGTATATCATAATTTCTCCCATATTTCTACAAGGATATTTCTGCTTCTTAAATTTGGCTTACAAATTTTAGGGTAACATGCGGTAAAGAAGAAAGCTTGGCTTGGTTAAAAAATCCGGGAAAAATCAAGAAAATATTTATTC
>CAMVYG010000286.1 GCA_947171615.1 uncultured Clostridia bacterium | reverse complement strand
GGGTCTCGTGGGCTCGGAGATGTGTATAAGAGACAGATCTTATAGTATAGCACTTTCGGGAAAAAACTGCAAGAAAAAGAGAAAAGCTGACGTTCTCCGCCAGCTTTTTCAAATATTTATTTACAAAATCACTTTGACGCCGCCAAAGGGCCGCACTGAAAGGACATGGCAGCTTCCCGGGCCGAAAACTTTTTCCATACCGCTCTGATAATCGCCCAGCTTTTCCAAAGGGACAAATGCCTGGATCGTACCGGCAAAGCCGCCGCCATGTACCCGGTAAGCGCCATCCGCACCCAGCAGCAATTCACTGACAGCCAACGCCAGAGACACCCCCTGCTCACTGGGTGCAACAACCGCGAATACATTTTGCAGCCGCTGATAGGAAGATTGACCCGAGGTATGTATCATTCTCTTAAAGGTTTCAAAGTCTCCAGCCTCCAGAGCATCCGCTTCCTCTACCGCTAAGCGGTCGTCGCTGAAAAAGTGCATGGCCCGCAAAACAGCCCGGTCTCCCACTGCCTGGCGCAGCTCCCGCAGGCTGTTATAAAACTCCTTCTCATTGACTTCCCGAAGGAATTCCTTTCCAAAATAGGCGGCTACCGCCTTCATTTCTCTGGGGATTGCCGCATATTCATCGGTGAGATTGGCATGATTGCCACCGGTATCCACCACGCAAAGAGCATGGCCGCAGGAGCCAAAGTCAAAATTCACCTGACGGATCACAGGTTTTGTTGGCTCCTGAAAGTCAATAGAGGTAAAGCCCGCCACTGAGCTTGCCATTTGGTCCAGCAGACCGGAGGGCTTTCCGAAATAGACATTCTCCGCATACTGGGCGATAATGGCAGCTGTTACAGGATCGATCTTTCCATCGTTAAACAGGTGGTTGATGATCGTCACTACCAGAATTTCGAAGGCTGCCGAGCTGGACAAGCCGGATCCCTTCATTACACGGGTCATCGTATAGCAGTCAAAGCCGCCCACCTGATAGCCCAACTCCACGCACTTAGCGCAAATACCGCGAATCAATGCCTGAGAACCACTGGTCTCTTCACGTGCCGCAAGGTCAGTGACACACACCTCATCCAGCTTATCATATTCGGCGGATTTCAGCCGGATCACGGAATTTCCCGTTTTCCGCGCAAGACCGACAATATCCAAATTCACAGCGGCTGTAAGCACGTGCCCGTGATTATGGTCTGTATGATTTCCGCCAATTTCCGTTCTGCCGGGCGCACTGTACCATTCCCCGGCCTCTGCTGTACCGAAGGTTTCTTCAAAGCCTTCTTTGATCGCTCTGTAACGAGCTTTTTGAACTTCCGCTTCTTTTCCATAAAGCTCCTGATAGCTTACTTCCATTGTCTGACCCTTCCTTTCCGTCGATTATTCCTCCAGCATTGCCAAAAGCTCTTCCTCTGTAATAACGGGAACTCCAAGGGCATTGGCCTTTTCCAGCTTACTTCCCGCTTCCTCGCCTGCCAAAACGTACCCTGTCTTTTTTGAAACAGAGGAGCTTACCTTGCCTCCGTGCTTTTCGATCAGCTCCGTTGCCTCCTTGCGGCCCATGGTCGGCAAGGTTCCTGTCAGCACAAAGGTAGTTCCGCTAAGCGCCGTACCCCGCTTCTCCTGCCGGGCTTCCATATTGAGCCCAAGCTCCGCAAGACGGGAGACAAGCGCTCCTGCGGACTCGCGGGAGAAAAACGCCGCGATCTCCTTTGCCATAACGCCGCCAAAGCCATCGATTTGAGCAATTTCCTCTTCTCCGGCCGCCCTGATCTGTGCCATGCTGGAAAAGGTATTACACAAAAGCTGTGCGGCCTTTACACCGATATGGGGAATTCCCAGGGCAAAAATCAGCCGGTAAAGATCATTTTCTTTTGATTTTTCCAGTGCGTTGATCAGATTTTCCGCGCTCTTTTTGCCAAAGCGCTCCAAGCTCTCCAGCTGCCCTGCTTCCAGCGTATAGAGATCTGCCGGGGAGGCGATAAGCCCAGCCTGCAAAAGCTGCTCTAAAACCGCAGGCCCCAGGCCGTCAATATCCATAGCGTCCCGGGAAGCAAAGTGGATCAGGTGCCGCAAAAGCTGAGCGGGACACTGAGGATTGACGCACCGTATAGCAGCTTCCCCTTCTGCACGGAACACCGGCTCGCCGCAGGAAGGACAGCATTCCGGCAGCCGAAAGGGTTCAGAGCCGTCAGGATTTGATACCACAGCTACCACCTCGGGAATGATCTCCCCTGCTTTTCGCAGGATCACCCTGGAACCGATACGGACGTCCTTTTCCGTAATAAAATCCTGATTGTGCAGTGTAGCGCGGCTCACAGTAGTTCCTGCCAGCGTCACTGGATCGAACCGCCCGGTAGGCGTCAGCACACCGGTACGCCCCACGTTGATCTCAATATCCAGCAGCGTTGTTTCTTTCTCTTCTGGCGGGTATTTATAGGCTTCCGCCCACCGGGGAAATTTTGCCGTACTCCCCAATTCCTCCCGCTGGGAAAAGTCATTCACCTTTACTACCGCGCCGTCAATGGGAAAATCAAACTCACCCCGCTTTTCTCCGATTTCCCGAATAAACGCAAGGATTTTCTCAATATCGTCAGAACCATACATCAGCGGCGGCACAGTAAAGCCCAGTTCCTTCAGCCGTTTCAGCGACTGATCATGGCAGGTCAGGGTTTCCCCCTGGATCTGCTGGACATTGAACACAAAAATATCCAGCTCCCGCCCCGCCGTAACTTTTGGATCCTTCTGGCGCAAAGAACCGGCCGCGGCATTTCTGGGATTTTTAAAGGGCTTTTCCTCCCAAAGCTCCTGGCGCTCACAGAGCCGCTCAAAGCTGGC
>CAMVYG010000285.1 GCA_947171615.1 uncultured Clostridia bacterium | reverse complement strand
TCTAACGCGGAGATTCTTATAAATGGTCGCCCGGCAGGCCGCCATACCAACGCGTTTTGCCCCTTCTGCGAGGATGTAAAGCGCTTCTTGAAGCCTGGGAAAAACACGCTGGTGGTCCGCCTGACCTCCGGTATGGAAGACCACTATCCCAAGGACAGCATTTCCTTCTACTGCGCCAGCGAAAACGCTATTTGCGACCAGCGGGTATATACCCGTAAACCGCAGTTTACCTATGGCTGGGATTGGTGCCAGCCCGTGCCCACCTGCGGGATCGGCAGGGCCATCCGCCTGGAGGCCTTTTCCGGTGCCCGGGTGGCTTTCTCCCGTATGGATACTCTTTCCGCCTCGGAAGACCAGGCCCGTGTAAAATTTGTTTTCGAGCTGGAAAAAAGCGCAATGTGCGCTTCTGCTGAGGTTCAACTGGAATATGAGCTTCTGGACGGAAACGAAGTGGTCTATCAGGGAAAACAGCAGCTTTTGCTCACCGGTGGTCTGAATTTTGCGGAGGAAACCGTTACCCTGGAAAATCCCCGGCTCTGGTGGCCTAATGGGTATGGGGAACCGCATCTTTATACTCTGCGGGCCAGGTGTGTAACTGGCGGTATCATTCACGAATCCCCGGAAAAGCGGGTGGGGATCCGCACGGTGGAGATCGACCATTCGCCGCTGCCGGACGGCTCCCGAAATTTCTTCTTTAAGATAAACGGTGTTCGTGTATTCTGTAAGGGCGGTAACTGGGTGCCCACCGATTCGGTGTATCTCCGCACGCCTGAATCTACTTACCGCACATTGGTAGATGAGGCAGCCGAAGCGGGCTTTACCATGCTTCGCATGTGGGGCGGGGGTACCTATGAGCCGGACTGCTTCTACGAGTTCTGCTCGGAAAAGGGTATTTTGCTGATGCACGATTTTATGTATGCCTGCGGCTTTTATCCCGATCTGGACCCGCTCTTTCTCTATGAGGCCGGGCGGGAGGCGGAATACCAGACAAAACGGCTGGCGCACTATCCCTGCATGGCTGTGTGGACGGGCAACAACGAGATTGCGGAATCCTATACCGACTGGTTCCCGGAGCCTGTAGCGCCGGATCGCTTTTACGGAGAAAAGATTTTTCACTATATTCAGCCTGAGGCGGTGCACCGTAACAGCCCCCTGATCCCCTATATGCCTTCCTCGCCTTATTTTGGAGATCCCCGGGCCAATCAGGTGGATGACGGCGATGTTCACGCCTGGACTTATCTGGGCAGAGACCCAAAAACAAAATTCAAATTCCAGTATGAACTGGAAGCCATTGACCGTATGCCCGCCCGGTTTTCCAGCGAATACGGGTTCTTTGGAGCGCAGATGGAAAGCACCGTGCGCCGGTATCATGCAGGGGAAAAACTGGATCGAAAAGGAGAGATCTGGAAACATCACGGAGAATTTGACCGGAAGCGCGAGGCGATAGACGGCGCGATCAACCGCCATTTAACAGATTTTTCTCGGCTTGATATAAGCGGCTATCTGCTGTATAGTGGTATCATGCAGGGATGCCTGTACGCAGAAATGGCGGAAGCCATGGGCCAAAAGCCCTATGGAGCGGGAGACCTGATCTGGATGTACAATGACTGCTGGCCCGAAACGGGATGGACGATCATCGATTATTATCTCACCCGCAAGGTTTCCTTCTATTTCTTAAAGCGTGCCTTTGCTCCTCGCAAGCTGATCGTTCGCACAGCGGAGGGTGGAGCGCTGGTTACTGTGATCAACGAAACGCCGGAGTCTGTTTCCACCGATATCTCCTATGGCTATATGAGCTTTGACGGTACTGTTTCCGGGGAAGGGACAAAAAGCCTGGAGGCTCCGGCCCATTCCTGGCAGCAGTTTACCTTCGCGGCAGAAGGGGATTTAACACAGGGCTTTTTCTTTGTTTCCGCTGTGGAGCAGGGCTTTGAAACCGCTGACAGCCTGCGGGCTTATTATCGTGATTATGTTTTCCCGAAGCCGGAGCTGAAGATTGAATCCGCTGAGCCTTCGGGAGCAGATCTTTTGGTTACGGTTTCCACGGACCGGTATACCCCGGTGGCATATTTGAAAACCTCCGATGACCGGGTACACTACAGCGACAATTATTTTAAGCTTTATCCCGGTGAGAAAAAGAAGATCCGTCTGGAGAATTGCTCGGAAACTCCCGGCCTTTTCGCGGCGGAGATGAAGCCGAAGCAAAAATAAAAGGAGGATGCTTGTATGAACGAAAACTATCCCTTTCAAAATCCGGCTCTTTCCCCTCGGGAGCGGGCGGAGGATCTGACAGCACGCCTGACCTTGGAGGAAAAGATCGGTATGGTCACTTCTCACTTGGACGCGGTTCCCCGGCTGGGGATTCCCGCCACCCATGTCGGCGTGGAGATTGCCCGGGGCCTGGTGCAGCGGGATCAGCGCCGGGAAACCACCATTTTACCGCAGCCCTGGGGCATGGCCGCCATGTTTGATCCGGAGCTTATGGAAAAACTGGGAGATATGGCGGGCGACGAGGTGCGGATCAGCAGCCAGATGGATCCGCCCAGCTCTCTTTCTCTGTTCGGACCTACAGTGGATATGGAGCGCGATCCCCGCTGGGGGCGCAACGAGGAGGCCTATGGGGAGGATCCTTGCCTGACGGGTCGCATGACGGCAGCTTATACGAAGGGGCTGGCCGGCAATGATCCTGCTTATCTCAAATGTGCGCCGCTCCTGAAGCATTTTTATGCCAACAACTATGAGGCGGAGCGCCAGACCACCAACGCCAATATCACGCCAAGGCTGAAGCGGGAGTATTATTTAAAAGCTTTTGAACCCGCGATTCGGGAAGGCGGGGCAGTGGGCCTGATGACAGCCTATAACCTGATTAATGGGGTAGAGGG
>CAMVYG010000284.1 GCA_947171615.1 uncultured Clostridia bacterium | reverse complement strand
ATCATAGCCTTTGAGGACTTTCGGTTTAATACAGGAATTTTCAGCCAGTGGGTAGGACTGAAAAATTTTGCATTCTTCTTCCAGTCCACAAAAGCCTGGGAGGTTACCAGGAATACCATTGTTCTTAATCTCAGCTATCTGGTTGTAGACACGCTTCTTGCCATTGTGATCGCCATTTTGGTAAACGAGATCAAGTATCGCAGATTTGCCCGAATCGCCCAGTCTGGTATGCTTTTTCCCCACTTTCTCTCCTGGGTGATCGTTTCCTATGTATTGTACGCCTTTCTCAGCTCAGAATATGGACTGATCAATCAGGTGTTGACAATGTTCGGCGGTGAAGCAAGGAATTGGTATAATAACGCTTCCTATTGGCCTGTTATCCTGGTGATCATGCATGCAATAAAAAGCATGGGATATAATTCCATTGTTTACTTAGGAGCAATCACAGGGATCGACAGCGGCATTTACGAGGCCGCCGTGATCGATGGAGCCAGCAACTGGCAGCGCATCCGCCATATTCTTTTACCCCTGCTGATGCCGACAGTCTGCATTTTAACCCTGATGTCCATTGGACGGATCTTCAACGGCGATTTCGCAATGTATTATGCCATCGTAAAGGATAATGGCATCCTTATGAAAACAACAGACGTAATCGATACCTATGTATTCCGTATGCTGAGAACAACAGGAAATCCTTCCGTGGCTATGGCGGTAGGCCTGTACCAGTCTATGATGGGCTTTATCATGGTTTTTGGCGCAAACTGGCTGACCAAAAAATACTTTCCGGAAGGGGCGTTGTTCTGATGGATACTTCAAAAACGCGCAAAGGTGTAAGCTCTCAGCTTATCATGGCATTTGCCTTACTTCTATTGGCGTTTTGCTGTTTGTTTCCCTTCTATCTTGTTCTGGTCAATTCCTTTGCCACGGAAGCCAGCATTTTGAAAAACGGATATCAGATCATTCCTGAGCAGTTCAGCCTGGAAGCATACCGATCTATTTTCTATAAGGGTTCTTCCACGCTGAAAAGCTACGGCATTACCATTCTGGTTACAGTAACAGGAACCTTGCTGGCGGTGATCATCACCTTTATGAGCGGCTTTTCCCTGGCTAACGAGCGCCTGAAATATCGGAATGGGTTTGCGCTTTTCTTCTTTATTACAACCATTTTTAACGCGGGCCTGGTACCCTGGTATATGATTTGCCGGAACCTTCATCTGTACAACAATATCTGGGCCCTCATCATTCCTTCTCTTGTATTTTCACCTTTCAATATGTTTCTAACCAGGAATTTCATCAAGGGAATTCCAAGCTCGCTGATGGATTCCGCCCGAATAGACGGAGCCGGGGAATTGACCATTGCGTTCAAAATATACTTTCCCGTTTGCTCACCGGTGATCGCAACCATTACACTGTTTTACGCCTTAGGCTACTGGAATAACTGGTTCAATGCCATCATGCTGTTGGACAGCAGTGAGCTTTACCCCTTACAGATGATTCTGTTTAAAATACAGTCTGATCTCAGTATGCTGCGAGATCTGACAAATGTAGGATTGTCTGATACAGTTCCCACAGAAAGCTTTAAAATGGCTTCTGCCATTGTGACGATCGGCCCCATAGTATTGCTTTATCCGTTTTTACAGCGGTATTTCACAGAGGGGCTCGTAGTAGGAGCTGTTAAGGGATGACCGAAGTGGTTCGCTGATAGACCGCAAATCTGAAATTTTCGTTTTGGGGTATTTCAAAAATTTTTTAGAAAGGGGCGAATAAGGAAAATTTATTTAGAGCCTATCCCGAAATTAGGGATGGTACGGATTACGCAGACAGATTTTTTGTCAGACGAGGTGTTTTCCCGCAGGCATACTGCCGTATGGCAAGGGGAAACAACGCTGTCTGGCGAAAAATATGCAAGTAAGGCGTGCGTGAATCATTTTGGGATAGGCTCTTTGTATCGGCCGGAAACAGAAAGACAACATAAAAAAACAACAGAAAGGACATTATTATGAAGTCGAACAACATCAAACGAGTTATTACCGCATTGCTCTGCATGGCGCTTTTGCTTTCCCTTTTTGCCTGCTCCGAAAGCCCTTCTTCCTCACAGGGAAGCGTTTCTGAGCCCGGCTCCAGCGCGAGCTCAACCGCCGCCAACTCCGAAAAACCTGTGGAATCTCAGAAAGAACCTGTAAAGATGAGATACGTTGCTCCCGGTTCCGACTTTGCCATGCAGGATCAGGTTCTGGCGAAGGTCAATGAAAAGCTTCAGGCAGACGGAATCAATATTGAAGTTGAAATCCAGAGAATTCCGTGGGACGCCTGGGATCAGAAAACACAGCTGATGATCTCCACCGGTGAGGAATTTGAACTATTGCATGTAATGCAGGATAAAAAGCAGATCGGTATCATGTACGGCCAGGGAGCGGTACTGCCGCTGGATTCTTACCTGAATTCCGGAAAGTATGATACTTTGAAGAATTGTTTCTCCGATGCTGTCTGGAAAGAAGCCTCCGCTCAGGGAAATATTCTGGCAGTTCCCGCCATGTCTACCGCAAACCAGGCAAAAACCTACGGTGATATTACTTACCGCAAGGATACTGCCGATAAATTGGGACTTACCGTTCCCTCTACCGTAGATGAGCTGATCAATTTTGCCAAGGCTCTCCAAACGGAGATTGAGAAAGAAAGCGGCAAAAAGGTATATGCCTGGGGAGGAACAGGCCGCCCCGCCGAGTGGTATCTGCGTTCGCTGGACGATTATTTCTACGTTGACACCGCTTTATCTCTTGTCAAGGTGGATCAGGACGGAACGGTTTCTTCTTACATTGAAAGCAAGGAATTTGAAGAATCCTGCAAAATCTATGAGCGTATGAACAAGGAAGGCCTGATCAATCCTGACATTCTGAGCCTTGGCCATGAT
>CAMVYG010000283.1 GCA_947171615.1 uncultured Clostridia bacterium | reverse complement strand
GCCCACCGGCAGAACCGGGAATTTCATTTTTTACATTTCTTAAAAACGCCCGCCTGTTTTCAAGGCGGGCGTTTTCATATCTCGTCCGAAAAAAGTCGGGACAGTGCCCGGATTTTTTGCTATACTGGTAAAAAATCAGGAAAGGATGTGATGACATGGATCTCCTGAAGCAGCTAAATGACGGTGTGAAATACATAGAGCAGCATTTACAGGAGGAGGTAGATCTGGACCGTGCGGCACAGATCGCCTGTATGCCCAGGGACAGCTTTCTGCGGTTTTTCTCCTATATGACCGGTATGACAGTTGCTCAGTATCTCCGCCGCCGAAAGCTGACACTAGCAGCGGCCGACCTGCAGCAGAACAGCGCCCGCGTTCTCGACATTGCTCTTAAATACGGCTATGACAGTGCCGATGCTTTTACCCGTGCCTTTACCCGTCAGCATGGCGTCACCCCCAGCGCTGTCCGGCAAAACGGAGCCGTGCTGAAGCTCTATCCTCCGATTTCTTTCGCAATGACGGTAAGTGGCGGACGGGAAACGCGGCTTCACACGACAAGATTAGAATCCGTGCCTCTTCGCGATTTTCTGGAACAACAAAGCCTAAGCGGAGAAAAGCCTGTCAAGACATTATGGGAAAACCGCTTTGGGAGGATTCATGGAGAAAACATCCGCAAAACCTGCAACTACAGTATCCGAAAGGAGAATACCGACACAACCTGGTACGGCTATTGGAGGGACGGCGCATACACCCTTGTTTCAGCTGATCATAACACTCTGCCTTACCCAGACAAATCAGCCGAAATGCCGTTTTTTCCCGGAGGACAATATGCTGTGCTGGGCACAGAATCGCCAAACGGCAACGCACAGCTGCGGGAAACTGCCCTGAAAAATTGGCTTCCCGCCTCAGATCATGTCCTGCGTGAGGGCGCAACCCTTGAAATATGCTGGCATTGGACGAATTGGGAGCAAACAAAGGAGATCCACTATTCCGAAGTGTGGCTGCCTATAAAAGAAAGAGCACAACGGCGGGAATCAAAAAAGGCGCCCCTGATCTCTGTTTTGATCCCCGTATATCAGACGGAGGAATATCTGGCCCGGTGCATTGAGTCCGTACTGGCTCAAACGTACCCAAATCTTGAAATCGTTCTGGTAGACGATGGTTCTACAGATGGCAGCGGCAATGTGGCTGCCGGCTATACAGACAGGTTGAACGTCCGCTATTACCGGGAAGAGCACAGGGGTGTGTCCCACGCCCGGCAAAAACTTCTGGAGCGGGCACGGGGAGAATATCTTTTCTTTCTGGATTCAGACGACTATCTCGACCCGAAGACGCTGGAAATTTTATATGATCTGCTGGAGAAGCACCATGCCGATCTGGCCCAGTGCAAAATGCAGAATGTCTGGCAAACATTACATCAAACGGTGGATTACAGTGCCGGAAAAACAGAGGTATACCGCAATGAAAACAACGATCTGCTGACCCGTATCTGCTGCAATTCCGGTATGCTCCGCTGTATGCTGACAGGCAAGCTGTACCGTCGGGAAACCCTAAACGGCATTCAATTTCCTGTGGGCAAGATCCACGAGACAGATTTTACCCACCACCACATCATCGCCAACTGTAAAACCGTGGTCTGTACCAGCCTTTGCCTCTATAACTATTTTTATAACCCCAACAGCCTGACAAAAAAGGGATTTACCTACGAGCGATATGATGCTCTGGACGCGGCGGCGGACCGGTACTATTTTGTAAAGGACCGGGGCCTTGATTTCGCGGCAGACATGGTATGCCTGTGGTACGCCTGGTTATGTGTGCGCATGTACTGCTTCACCTATTATGAGATCGGTGAGAATGATAAAAATCTGGGCTGGCTCAAGGAAAGCTTCCACCGGGCCTGTAAATATCTTTTGACCACTGAGTATTTTGACCGGAACATGCGCAAAGCCCTGATCGTCTGGATGGACAATCCCTTACAGGGAGATTTCCCGTGGTACTGGGATATGGCAAGGAATCTGTACTTCAAACACTTTGGCCACGAATAAAGGAGAAAAAGTTCATGAAAAAAATCAGCGTTATCATTCCAGTGTACAACAAAGCGGAGGAGCTTCGCCTGACTCTGGCAGCTCTCATAAACCAGACCATGCCCGTGAATGAATTTGAAATTCTGGTGGCGGACGATGGCTCCACAGAAGACATGCGGCCCATATTGGAAGCGTTCAGAAACCAAGCTGATTTGCGGTATTTCTGGCAGGAGGACGATGGCTTCCGCCCCGGCGCCGCCCGAAATATGGGGATCCGTGCCGCTGACGGAGAACTCTGCGTATTTCTGGACTGCGGGGTGATCCCCACTACAAACTGTCTGGAGGAGCATTACCGCCTTTATCAAGCGCATGGGGAAAAGCTGGTGATACTGGGGTATATTTACGGCTGCGACACCCATTCCGATTTGGAGGAAATGAGGGAGATCATCAATAACCACACCCCCGATGAGGCCGCTGTCATCATGCAGGAACGAAGCATGCTGGACGGCAGAGATCAGGAAGGGCGTTACTGGAAAGCCTCTGGAGACGATCTTTCCAAATTACTTGCCCCCTGGGTCACACTGTGGGGCGGTCATTTCGCCGTGCCCACCCGGTTTCTGCACGAAAACCACATCGAATTTGACGAGTATTTTTCCACCTGGGGCGGCGAGGACAACGAGCTGGGAATTCAGCTTTATCATGCCGGGGCACTATTTGTAGTAGGAAGAAGCGCCAAAGCCATTCACTATCCCGCCAAGGTGCGCAGCTATGACAAATTGCACACAGATAAAAACTTCCTGAATAACCATAAGAGCAATAAGCAGTACGCCGCCGAAAAATACCCGGACGATTCAGCGGTACAGATCTGGGCCTCCCAGGGAGATCGGGCGGCGATGTCCCTGAT
>CAMVYG010000282.1 GCA_947171615.1 uncultured Clostridia bacterium | reverse complement strand
TTACGCCAATTTACGCAGCGTTCCTTTAGAGCTGAAAGAGCTTTGTGATTATCCATTGATCGGATTAGGGCGAGAAAGCGCCACCTTTGGTTTTTATAAAAGCTTTTTCACCACACAGGGACTTGATTGGGAACCTGATATGGAAGTCGCTACATCCGACCTTATTATACCTTTGATTGAAAAAGGCCTGGGAATCGGGTTTGTACCGGAGAAAATGGCGGAACCCCTGCTAAAGGAAAAGAAGCTGGTGCGAATTCCGCTGCGCTGCAAAATCCCCCACCGCTCGATACAAATTATCGCAGACAGAGGGCGGGGAAAAAGCCTTGCGGCAGATACCTTTTACAGATTTCTGAGAAACCATGGGCAGGAATAGCGAACAGTGCCATAAAAAAGGCTGCAATCGGTGATTGCAACCTTTCTGCCTTACACTCAGAGACTTTTTGATGATTCTTCCGTAAAGAGAAGACCTGCTTTCCCCTCCTTCATGATCATCTGCCAGCCCTTCCCTTCCTCAATTAAGCTGACAGGCTCTCCCTGTATCAATTCCAACTGTACATTTGTCGCATCCTTGACGCGCAAACCTTTTTTGTCTTCATACAGAAACTCATTTGGTACCTTCAAGATTGCGCCGCTTTTCTCCGCCCGACAGAGAGAAAAAGACTCTCCCCGTTCTAAAAGCTCTACAAAGTTTTCCGGCCAGGTGATGGCCACACCGGGCTGAAAGGGCTGTGAGCAGGGCGCGGCTATCGTTTGATAGGGATCAGCACTGACACTGCTCCACTCCCCCGTTTCGTTATTGAGGATCACACCGTTTAACTGCCCGAAGCTTTTCAGGGTATTCCCGCCGTCTATGGAAAGCACATGACAGATATCGTGGTAAAGAGGCTCATTGCTCAGGCTGTCTGAGCGGAAATTGGCAACAGGCCAATGCCCTACCAGAAGCAGCTTCTGAAAGGCTGTACTTACGGTCTCGTGAAAACGGGGCGCTGCCAGTACAAATTCCAGATCCTGCTCTTCCAGCTCTTCTCCGGTAAGTCCCGCGTGGGCAAAAAGAAATTTCTCCGTCTCCAAAATGTGGGGCAGGCCCCGTAAAAAAGCAAGCTCTTCCGCAAAGGCGTACTCTGCTTTTTCCCGAAGGGCATGAGTTTCCGCCGGATCTTTCGGAAAAGGCAGGCCCATCTCCCGCGCCATCTCTCCCAACACGGAACGTTCCCGGAAATAAGCGCCGTGTTCATAAATTTCCTCATCCGGCCCTTCCAGGGTAAAAAGCTCATTGTTTCCCATGAGGACAAACACATTTTCTTTTTTGGCAAGCTCCATGACAAAGCGGACGGTATCAAGATTCTGACATCCTTTTTGCACCATATCTCCGAGAACTACAAGAGCGTCCTCTCCGGGCCGGTACTCCAGCTTTTTAAGAAGCTTCTGAAGCAGGTTCAGCCCGCCATGAACATCGCTGACAACTAAAATTCTTTTGGTATTTGGCTTAGCCCGCACCACCCGGACAGAATGTTCAAATTTCATAGATATGACCCTCCTGCTTCGCTTTGATTGGACTGACAAATGGAAAAAACGGCAGCGCGCCAAACTGAAGTTTTTTAATGCGCGCTTAATTCCCGCTCCAATACATCAGCATATTGCTGAACGACACTGCCTAACCTTTCGGCATGATCCTTTATAGCGGTATCCTTTTCAAATAATTCCGGATTCTTCCGTACTTCCAACGCTTTTCTCAGTGCGGCCTCATTCGGGCAGAGATTCTGCGCCAGCGCCCACTGAGCTGCGGCAGTTTTTGCGATGATCTCACCTGTTTGCAAGGTATAGATACAGCGGGAAATATCCAGCATCCACCCATAGGAGTACAGGCTTTTCGTTGTTTTTACAGCGTACTTCCGAATGGTATTGTAATGCAATTGGATATCCTGCCTGATTTGCTTCTGTGTTGGATATGTAAGCTCTTCCCGAATCTCCTTACCGTATAGCAAAACGCCGTTGTCGAGAAGCTCTTTCCTGCAAATAGAGTTGAAGCTGTAATGGCTTTGAATTTTTTGACCGCTGGTTCCCCAATATACAACTTGATCCGGCGTGTTGTTTTTGAAAGCATCTAAAGATAAAATTCCACCCTCAAAAGAGCGGTAATACCGGTTGCAGGGGTCGCTTTCCAAAAGCGCCTGGCGAAGCTCCACAAGCATTTTTGCCTGTTCATTGGTAATAGGCTCCGGCGTCAGCACCAGAATATCGATATCGCTCCAGCCCAATTTGAAATCATCCAGCACACAGGAGCCGTACAGGTAAATGGTCGGAGAATTCCCAGACAAGATCGTCTTTATTCTATTGACCATCACGTTAATCGCCTGATTCAACTCATAAATCATACTGCCGCTTCCCTTTCAGCAAATGCTGATTTATACCTTATTCACCTTTTCTGCCTTACTGTCATTCTGAGCCAACTGAAAGGAGGCAAAGAATCTCGATTTGTACTTACCGGCGGGTAAAAAGCCCATTTCATTCGCTGTTTACTGTTAGTCGAGATTCTTCACCTTCGGTTCAGAATGACAGTTGAAAAAACTGCCGGTTTGATAAACAATGATCGATCGAATGACAAAGCTAAGTATATCATACAAAGTCTTTTCCGTCAAAAAGGGGAATCGGAATTCCCCATATTTTGAAGCACCACACTTCCGAAAAGGGCAACAGGATTCCCTGTATCGCAAAAAACCTCCCGCAGTATCTGCGGGAGGTTTTTCAAGCTGAAAACAGCTTAGATCTCAGCAAAGTACTTAATGGTGCGAACCATCTGGCTGGTGTAGCTGTTCTCGTTGTCGTACCAGGAAACGACCTGTACCTGATTGCCCTCGCCCACCATGGTCTGGGTGGCGTCGAAGATGGAACCGTGGGTCTCACCGATGATGTCGGAGGAGACGATCTGATCCTCGTTGTAGCCGAAGC
>CAMVYG010000281.1 GCA_947171615.1 uncultured Clostridia bacterium | reverse complement strand
CCAAGGCGTTTTCATAGGAAGCAATGATCGCGCTGGTAAAGGTTGCGGAAATGGTCAAAATCAGCAGCCAGGGTACGCGCTGCTTCCAGGTGGCAAAAACTCCCGTTTTGATATAGGGCTTTTCCGAAGGGGTCATAGCCGCCATTTTTTCAATATCCTCCGTGGCCTCCTCCTGCAAAACGTCAATAGCGTCGTCTACCGTGACGATGCCTACCAGCCGTTCCTCGGCGTCCACTACGGGACTTGCCAGAAAGTCATAGTGGCTCAGCTCCTGGGCCACTTCTTCCTGGTCTGTATGGGTAAAAACGAACTTTACATTCGTTTCCATGATATTTCGGATTGTCTCTGTTTTCGGGGAAAGCAGCAGGTCTTTCACCGTAACGATCCCTTCCAGCTTCCGGCGGCTGTCCGTGACATAACAAGTGTAAATAGTTTCCTTTTCCACCCCGGTGGCACGGATCCGCTCAAAGGCCTGCTCTACCGTCATACTGCGTTTCAGATCCACATATTCCATGGTCATGATGCTGCCGGCGCTGTCTTTCGGATAATTCAACACCTGGTTGATCATTTTTCTGGTGTCGGCATCCACATGGCGCAGAATTTTTTTCACCTCATTGGCGGGCATTTCCTCGATCATGTCCACCGTGTCATCCAAAAACAGCTGCTCCATCACCTCGTCCAGCTCTTTAGCGCTGAAGCCCCGGATAACAAGCTCCGGAGGCACGCCCTCCAAAGAGGCGAAAGCGTCCGCCGCCAGCTCTTTGGGCAGCAGACGAAAGAGAAGCGGCATTTTCGCTTCCGGCATTTCTTCCAGCAGCGCCGCTGCGTCCGCCGGGATCATATCCTTCACCAACGCAGCAGCTTCCGAATATTTTTTCTCATTCAAAAGCTCTAAAATCTTATCGCTCATGGTGCGCATACCTCCTTTTCTCAATGATTCGGAGGCAGCACAAAACCGGGAAGCACAACGGCGCTTTTTTCAGCAGCCAAGCCGTGTGCTTGTTATGAAAAATCGGGCGCAATGCCGCGCCCATATTCAACGCTGCGGCATAACGGAACTTCCGCCGCGCTTTGTTCTCCCAGCTTTATGCCGCCGCTACTTCGTGGGACGCTCACATTGCTCCCTCCTTTATATCTATCATATTTGCAGGGCTTGTTTCCTGCTCTTACAAATGTACCCTTTTCCGAAAGGTTTGTCAAGAAAAAAGGCTTCGGGAAACAGGAAAGTTTTTCCGAAGCCTTCTTTTTTCATTTTCTTTTACCGCTCACTGCCCAGGAAGAACAGCGCCACAGTTCCCGGGCCTGAATGGGCGCCGATAACCGGCCCGATAAAGTTGATTCTGATATCTGCCGTACCCATCTTTTCACGGATCTGTTCCGCTACATACTGGGCGTCCTCCAGACAGTCTCCATGACTGATGAAAACAGTCTGTCCGCCGGGTTCGATAGCGGTTTCCTCCATCTTTTTCACCAGGGCGTCCAGGGATTGCTTTCTGCCCCGCACCTTGGAAATATTGATCAGATGCCCCTCATTATCCACATGAAGGACCGGCTTGATCCCCAGCATAGTGCCTACCAGAGCAGTGGCAGCGGAAACGCGGCCTCCCCGCTTCAGGTGATTCAGGTCGTCTACCGTGAACCAGTGGCAGAGATGAAGCACATTCTCCTGAAGCCAGGAAAGCACCTCGTCCAAATCCTTTCCCGCCTTTTGCAGCTTAGCTGCGTGATACACAAGAAGCCCCTCACCCATAGAGGCGCACAGCGTATCAAACACCTCCACACGGCGGTCGGGAAACTTTTCCTGAAGCTCCTGCTTTGCGATCATAGCGCTTTGGCAGGTACCGGAAAGCCCGGAGGAAAACGCCAGATACAAAACGTCTTTTCCCGCTTCCAATATTGGCGTGAACTGCTGCAAAAATTCCTCTGTGTTGATCTGTGCGGTAGTTGAAGTCTCTCCACCCCGCAGCTTTTCATAAAAGGTGTGTTCGTCCAGCTCTCCCCCGCCGGGAATGTTATGCAGGGTCTTTCCCTCCATGATATAACAAAGGGGAATCACATGCACTCCCAGCTCCGCTATCATTTCCAGGGAAATATCCGTGGTAGAATCGGTGACGATCTGATACTCTGCCATAAAAATCCTCCATTCCTTTTTCGGAATTTGTGTCGGTGATTGCAGCCGATTGCCGCTTTCCCTTTCGCGGCAAAGGTACAAAAACGGTGTGTGAAAAAGCACTTTTCACACTAGGCCCTCCTGATTTTTACCTCCGCTTTTGAAGCCTGCACCAGCCGGAACATGTTCCGGCCTTTACAATTTTCAGGAGACTTTTCTTTATCATACAATAGAACGGGGAAAAAGTATAGACCCTTTTCAGGTTCTTTTCGCTTTTCAGCCTTTTCCCCGTCTGCCGTCCAGATAGCTTTGTAAAATCACGGTGGCGGCAACAGCATCTACCACAGCTTTTCGCTTCTTTCCACGGACATTGGTTTCGTTAAGATATCCGTGGGCGGTTACGGTGGTACCCCGCTCGTCCCAGAGCATTACAGGAAGCTGTGCCGCCTTTTCCAGCAAAACAGCGGTTTCCCTGGCATTTTGAGCGCTTTCCCCTTCGCTGCCGTCCATATTTTTCGGCAGACCGACCACAAGAAGCTCTGCCTTTGCCTCTTTGGCGGCGGCGCAGATCTTCCCGATCAGCCGTTCCCGATTGTGCTCTGTAAGCACAGTGAGAGGAGAAGCCAGAATTTCACTGCGGTCACATACCGCAAGGCCGGTTCTGGCTTTTCCAAGATCCACTCCTAAAATGATCACACCGCTGCTCCTTTTTCCCTTTTTATTGCTGTTGTTTATACTGCTTCCGTATGAAACTTATACTTGGTAGGGCTTCTTTGCAGCTCCGGAGGCAAATGAGAAAGATCGTTTACCAGCTTCCAGGAAAGCGTTCCCTCTCCGTCTGCTT
>CAMVYG010000280.1 GCA_947171615.1 uncultured Clostridia bacterium | reverse complement strand
GTCCTGAGCAAGAAGCTCTTTCAGTTTCATAAAGCCTGGATTCCTTTCTTTCCGGAACTTCTAAATGGGTTTATAAAGAACCGGGTCACTTTAAAGATAGCTGATTCTGATCATTTGGGCTGAACAAAAGATTCATGCAAACATGAAATATTATAACATGTTCTGAGAAGATTTGAAAGAAATTTGTTGTGAATGCCTATTTGCGGGAAGAATGAAGCGTGATCCTGATGCGTATATCTTCTTAAAAAGAAGGCAAACCAGCTGATTTTCCTGAAGAAAGGGTGCTTTTGCTGTTATGGGGAAAAAATTGATTTTTCTGACTTTGTTCTGTGCTTCTATCGCTTTATTTGCCATGCAGACTATGCAGGCCTTTGGTATTGTACAGTTTCACGCGGATTTATTTGAAAAAAAGGGAACGGTAGTGCTGGACGCTGGACACGGCGGGGAAGACGGCGGTGCAGTAGGCGTCAATGGAAAGCTGGAAAAAGAAATCAATCTTGCGATCGCTTTGCAGCTGGAAAAGTATTTAAAGCAAAATAATTTTGAAGTTATTATGATACGTTCCGGTGATTACTCTGTTGGAGATCAAAGCCTGTCTACAATTGCAGAGCGAAAGAGATCCGATACCAAAAACAGGCTGCAAACAATAGAGGAAGCCGGGGAGTGCATCTTTATCAGTATCCACCAAAACCATTTTTCCGAAAGCAAATATGACGGCGCTCAGGTGTTTTATTCCGGAAATCGGGAAGAAAGTGTTGTTTTGGCCGAAGCGATTCGCCAAAATATTGTTTCTTCCTTACAGCCGGAAAATCACAGGGAAAACAAACAGGCAGAAAAGAGCATTTACTTATTGTACCATTGCAAGGTTCCCGCAGTACTGGTAGAATGCGGATTTCTCTCCAATCCGGCTGAGGCTGAAAAGCTGAGTCAGGAGGCATATCAAAAGGATATGGCGGCGGCTATTTATAACGGACTGATCGATTATCTTCAGACCAATCAGGAAAATTCTTCTGAAGCCCTGCCTACTTTTGCAAATTAAAAGAAATCATGCTATACTAAGTGCCAGAACTGAGAGAAAGGCGTGGAAGCATCGTTATGGCTGGAAAAAGCAAGGTCGTTTATCAGTGCGTGGAATGTGGATATGAATCTCCAAAATGGGCGGGGAAGTGCCCTGAATGCGGTGCGTGGAACAGCATGACAGAAACTATGGCAGAACCGACAACCTCCCGAAGCGCCTCTGTACGTTCTGTCGGCGGGCTTTCCCGGCCTGTGCCGATCAATGAGATCAGTACGGAAGATGAGCACCGTTATCATACCGGATTATCTGAACTGGACCGAGTGCTGGGCGGAGGCATTGTAAAGGGCTCTCTTGTGCTGATCAGCGGCGATCCTGGTATTGGAAAGTCCACTATGCTTCTGCAAATTTGTGAATATCTGGGCCAAAGTCTCCGAATTCTTTATGTTTCCGGGGAAGAATCCGCACGTCAGATCAAACTGCGGGCAACCAGATTGGGAGTTCACAACCCTAATCTTATGATTCTAACTCAGACAGATGTACAATATATCACAGAAGAAATTCGGAGCGAAAAGCCCGATCTTGTCATGATAGATTCTATCCAAACCATGAACCATACGGAGCTAAGTTCTTCTCCCGGCAGCATTACCCAGGTCAGGGAATGTACCAATACCATGATGCGCTGTGCAAAGTCTCTGGATATTCCCATCATCATCGTGGGACATGTAAATAAAGATGGCGCCATTGCCGGGCCCAAGGTACTGGAACACATTGTAGATGCGGTTTTGTATTTTGAAGGGGACCGCCAAATGACGTACCGTATTTTGCGGGCGGTAAAAAACCGCTATGGTTCTACCAACGAGATCGGTGTGTTTGATATGGGGGAGGAAGGCTTACGGCAGGTGGAAAACCCTTCTCAGGCTATGCTTTCCGGTAGGCCGAAGGATGCTTCCGGTACTTGTGTTACCGCTGTAATGGAGGGCTCCCGGCCAATTTTGGCAGAAATCCAGGGGCTGGCTACCACTTCAGGTTTTGGAACGCCCCGCCGAATGGCTACCGGCTTTGATTACAACCTAATGGCCCTTATTTTTGCTGTGGTGGATATTCGTGGCGGATACATTTTTTCTAATCTGTAAGATTATTTGATCGTGGTGGGGGGGCTTCGTCTGGACGAGCCCTCTGTGGATCTTGCGGTGGCTGTAGCGCTGATCTCCAGCTTAAAGGATACTCCCATTCGGGAAGATACAGTGGTATTCGGTGAAATTGGCCTTGCCGGGGAGCTGCGCAGTGTTAACCGTGTGGAGCTGCGCATTGCAGAGGCTGCACGGCTGGGATTTTCCCGTTGCATCATACCGTATCACAATTTGAAGGGATTGGCGCATACCCAGGAAATTGAAGTGATTGGGGCTAAAAACATTCGAGATGCGTACACAGCTGCAACATGAGCAAAAATCAATTGCTGCAATTTCCAGGACTACCCGATTCTCCGGCAAAGCTTGTGGTTGTATCAGGAGAGTATCCCGAGTTTATCCGGCGCTTACGGGAATTTAACCTGGAAGTGCTGGAAACTGATTTTGATGATAGATTGCCAAAACCGGTAGGCTTTCATCCGGATATGCAAATATGTCCGCTGGATTCGGAAAGTTTGTTCGTTTTGCGAGAAAGTCCTTTGTTGCAAAAATTTGCAGTGCACGATATAATCGCCGGAGAAACTGAGAAAACGCCTCAGCCGTGTTATCCACATGACGTTTTATGCAACGGTTTTGCCTGGAACCGATTTTTCGTGGGAAATATGGCAGCTATCGATGGAAGACTACAAAAACACGCGAAAAGAATCGGCTTGAGAGAGCTGCATGTTCAGCAGGGATACGCGGCCTGTTCCGTTGCTTTGGTAACGAAAACTGCTGCCATTACATCAGATCAGGGAATAGCGGGGGCATTAGA
>CAMVYG010000279.1 GCA_947171615.1 uncultured Clostridia bacterium | reverse complement strand
GAGGAAGGGTTGCCAAAACAAATTTCAGATATGTTCTTTCCTCCGGCGAACAGCCTTGCAGAACGCTGTCCGCTTTTTCTCCCAATTCTCCTAAAAGCTTGCGCCGCTCCTGCCAAAAGCGGCTGCTGTAGCTTTCCAGCTGATTCCACCAAGTCATGCTCTGTTCAGTTCCTCCCAGGCTTCCCGGACGGCTGCTTCCTCCGTTTGCCAAATTTCAAATTCACTCATAGAGGGCAGCCCCATGCTGACCCCCTGCTTCCGATAGCGCATTTTACTGCTTTGCACCTGCTTTCCGCTCATATGAAAGCAGCAGGCTTCCGGAATTTCCCGGCGCAGCGTGCGGATCGCCGCCGCATTTACTCCGGCTCCAATGAGGAGTTCCACATTTCCTGCCTGTTTGAACAGCTCCTTGAGCAGGTTTCTTCCTTCCAGACAGGAAGCGGCCTGACCCGAAGTGAGAATGGTGTCCACCCCCCATTCCTTACAGCGCTCCAGGGCAGAAAATGGTTCCGCGCACACATCAAAGGCCCGGTGCAGGGTAAACTTCTTCCCCATGCTGTGAGCAAGGGAAATCAGCCGTTCCATACGGGGGCCATCCAGCGCTCCATCGGCGGTGAGGCAGCCGCACACCAGTGCGTCCGCCCCCTGCTCCAACAGCTCCGCGCCATCTTCCAGCAGAAGGGAAAATTCCCGTTCAGTATAAAGGAAATCTCCAAATCTGGGGCGAAGCAGGGCATGGACCGGCAGCCCGGTTTCCCGCTTTACCGCCCGCAGCAGAGAAAGGGTGGGCGTTGTGCCGCCGATCACCAAATTGGCGCAAAGCTCCAGCCGGGAAGCGCCCCCGGCCTTTGCCGCCAGGGCGGATTCCAGGCTGTCTACACAGACCTCCAGAATTTTTTCCATGATCGCAGAAGCCTTTCCTTTCTTTACAAAATCACAAACACAGTCTTATTCCGCCAACGTGACCTCCAGCACCGTATCCACCGGGTCGGGCAATACAGGGTCCGGCCCTAAGTCGGCAAATACGATATCGGGATAATTATCATAGATCCACCCCTGGGCAATGGGCGCTTCCGCTCCGGTAGCAAGCCAGCGGATCTCCTTTACCTCTTCTCTGCGCAGCCCGATCAGCGGCATACAGCCCACGGTGTTTTCAAACAAATGGTAATAAAGCTTATTGCCCTTCCGGGTGATCCGCCCCATATCAGGCTTTGCAAGCCCAGCCTTGCCGCAGCCGTAAATACTCCTGGAATTCAGCTTCATCCAGGCCCCGATATCCGAAAGGATCGCCAAAGACTGCGGGGGAATATTGCCCCTTGCATCAGGCCCCACGTTCAGAAGTAGGTTGCCGCCCTTGGAAACACATTCCACCAGCTTTTTGATCAGCATGGAGGAGGGCTTAAAAAACTTGTCGTTCTGGCAATAGCCCCAGTTATTGTTCATGGTAACACAGGCTTCCCAGACCAGATCGTTCCCGTTCTTGTCCTGTAAGCCGTTGGGCGGAATGATCTGCTCTGGGCTGACAAAATCTCCGTGATAGGGCGTGGGATTTCCCTCCCACATGGAACCAAAGCCCTCACCGCTGACTTCCAAACGGTTATCGATGATCACCCCCGGTTGCAGGGTACGCACCATATCCACCAGCTTTGTGGCCTGCCACGCCTCTCCCCGCAGGGCGTTTTCCCCTTCGCCGTAGGAAAAATCAAACCACAGAATATCGATCTTTCCGTAATTGGTGCAGATCTCCCGCACCTGGTTATGCAGATATTCCACATAACGGTCAAAATTCCGCCCGGAATTCTCATAAGCAGGGTCCTCCCGCATGGGGTGGTGAAGATCTCCATAATGGGGATAATCCTCATGATACCAGTCCAAAAGGGTGAAATACAGGCCGACCTTCAGGCCTTCAGCCCGCACAGCCTCCACATATTCCCTGACAAAGTCCCGCCCGCACTTTGTATTGGTGGATTTGAAATCCGTATACTTGCTGTCAAAGAGACAGAAGCCGTCGTGATGCTTGGCGGTAAGCACCACATATTTCATGCCGGCTTCCTTGGCCGCCCTAGCCCACTTTTTGGGGTCAAAATCCACCGGGTCAAATTCCTCAAAATACTTCATGTAGTCTTCCTTGGAAATCCGCTCTGTGCTGCGGATCCATTCGCCTCTGGCGGGAATGGCATAGAGCCCCCAATGAATGAACATACCGAACCGGGCCTCCGTATACCAGGCCATCCGCTTTTCGTACTCCGCTCTGTCAAACCGATACATAAAAATCCTCCTTTTGGGTCTACCCTCAATATAGCATACGGCGGGAAAGAGTGCAATGAAAACTTCCTTTGAGGCGTTCTTTTTTCCAAGCAAAAAAGCCGTCTGAGATAACCCTTCGTAAAAAGAAGGCTTCCCAGGGCGGCTTTATCGGAAAACTTCAGGCAGTAACAGAAAGAAATGAAAAGCTTTACGCCACCTGAAACAATAAACCGAGCTGCGCCTCTTCCATCTAAAAAACAGCAAAGGGCAGCCCTTTGTAAAGAGGGCAGTCCTTTGCTGATTTAACGGAAATTTTAGCAGAGCTATGCTTCAATAAGGTAAGAATGGTACAATAACTATATTTTACATTTGCTTTCGCAGCATAGATTGATATTCCCTAAGCTCTTGTTGATTTTTTTGCAAAGCTGCAATTTTACATTTTGCTATTTGTATGGAACCCAGTACCTGTTGATTCTCTCTTTCTGTATTATGAATTATTCGATTAATCGATTCTATCTCTGCTTCTTTTTGTTGCTTTTTGTTGCTTATAGAAATTGAAATCAACGATTGCTTTTCTCCATACGCTTCCATTTGAAGAGTAAGTTCGTTGTACTTCCTTTTGTGGAAAAAACCACAATACTTTTCTCGTTCGGCATTAATTCTACTAATTTCCTCTCTAAGCAAATCTCTTTCTTTTTCTTCAGCAATAGACAGATC
>CAMVYG010000278.1 GCA_947171615.1 uncultured Clostridia bacterium | reverse complement strand
TCCCCATGCATGGCTGCGAGCAAAGCCTGGTGCAGACGATGCCGGGTAATACCGTGTTTTGCCTGGACTGTACGAAAAAGGAGGCAAAGCCTGTGAAAAAAGCGCCGAAGGCCGGAGCGGGAAAAGCAAGGGCCATCGAGCCAAAGGCTGCAAAAAGGGCGGGCGCGAAAGCGGCAAAGCGTGGCTGAGAACCGCGGGGATCAGCGTCTGTTACAGGAGTCCGATGCTTCTCAAGCATTTCAATACACAAAAATATAGGAGGACCTGAATATGTTACCCAAACAAGAAGTGGTGGCAATGCTTTTGGCCGGCGGACAAGGCAGCCGGTTGGGAGTTTTGACCCGAAATCTGGCAAAACCGGCGGTACCCTTTGGAGGGAAGTACCGCATTATCGACTTCCCTCTTTCAAACTGTGTGAATTCCGGCATTGAGACGGTGGGCGTGCTGACCCAGTATCAGCCGCTGGAGCTCAACGAGTACATAGGCAGCGGCCAGCCCTGGGATCTGGACAGCATGAACGCCGGCGTGCATGTGCTGCCCCCCTACCAGAAAAGCAAAAAATCCGACTGGTACAAGGGTACGGCAAACGCTATTTTCCAGAATATTCCCTTCATCGAGAGATACAATCCCGATTATGTGGTGGTGCTTTCCGGCGACCACATATACAAGATGGATTATTCCAAAATGATCTCCTTCCACAAGGAGAAGGGCGCGGCCTGTACCATCGCCGTGTACGAAGTTCCCATGGAGGAGGCTTCCCGGTTCGGGATCCTCAACACAAATGAGGACGGTTCTATCTATGAGTTTGACGAGAAGCCCAAGGTTCCCAAGAGCAACCAGGCCTCCATGGGCATCTATGTGTTCACCTGGGAAAAGCTGAAAAAGTATCTGGAGGAGGACGATGAAAATCCCAAATCCCAGAACGATTTCGGCAAGAATGTGCTCCCCACCATGCTGGAAGCAGGGGAGAAAATGTTTGCCTACCGCTTTGAGGGATATTGGAAGGACGTCGGTACCATCGACAGCCTGTGGGAATCCAACATGGATCTCTTAAATCCCAATATTCCGCTGGATCTGAGCGACAGTGACTGGCGCATTTATTCCCGGAACCCTGTTATGCCGCCTCATTATATCGCCAAGGGCGCGAAGGTGCAGAATTCTCTGGTGGCAGAGGGCTGCAATGTGTACGGTGATCTGGAGTTTTCCATTTTGTTCGCCGGCGTGTATGTTGCTCCCGGCGCTGTAGTGGAGGATTCTATCATCATGCCCGGCGCACGGATCGAAGAGGGCGCGAGGGTACAGTACGCCATTGTGGCGGAAAACTCTGTTGTCGGCAAAAACGCCGTGGTGGGCAAGCGTCCGGAAGAGGTGGAAAATAAGGATGACTGGGGTGTGGCGGTAGTCGGCCCCGGCTGCAATATTGCACCGGATACGGTGATCCCGCCTAAGGCCATGATCGATGCTGAGGAGGTAGAAAAGTGATGAGAGGCAATGATGTAATTGGAATCCTTTTTGCCTATGTGCATGAGGAGCGTGTAAGAGAGCTGACCGAAAACCGGGTAATGGCTTCCATTCCCTATGGCGGCCGCTATCGTCTGGTGGATTTTTCCCTGTCCAACATGGTGAATTCCGGTATCAATAAGGTGGGCGTTATCACCGAGGAAAATTATCAATCCCTGATGGATCACCTGGGCTCCGGAAAGGCCTGGGATCTGTCCCGGAAACGGGAGGGCCTCTATTTGCTGCCTCCCTTTGGGGCGGAAACGACCCGTACTGAGGGAAAAATTTCCTCTCTGGCTTCCATTCAGCGGTTTTTGAAGAATTCCCATGAGGAATATGTGCTGCTTTCCGATTGTGATACGGTGGCGAATATCGATTTCAAGGACGTGTTCCGGTTCCACAGCGAAAAAGAAGCGGATATCACCGTGATCTACCGCCACGGCATGTCTCCCGATACGGATAAAAACGTGGTGTATACGGTGGACCCCGAGGGCTTTGTCCGGGATATGCTGGTCAAGCGGGGCAGCGATGCAGACTGCAACTACGGCATGGGAATGTGCCTGATCGGCCGCAAAAAGCTGATGGAGCTGGTAGACGACTGCATGAGTCGGAATCTGTACGATTTTGACCGGGATCTGATGCAGCGGCATCTGCGGGACTTGAAGGTGTTCGGCTATGAGTTTATCGGCACCGCCTACAGCATCAATTCCTTCAGCAGCTATTTTAACGCCAATATGGCCCTGATGGACCCCAAGGTGCGCACCCAGCTGTTCCATGCGGACCGCCCGATCTTTACGAAGGTGCGGGACGATATGTCCGCCAAGTACGGTCTGGGCAGCGTGGTGACAAATTCCATTGTGGCCGATGGCTGCGTGATCGATGGCGAAGTGGAAAACTGCATTTTGTTCCGGGGCGTGCAGGTCAAAAAAGGCGCGAAGCTGAAAAACTGTGTGATCATGCAGGATACCGTGGTGGGCGAGGGTACCCGGCTGGATTATGTGGTAGCGGATAAAGAGGTCGTGTTTGACAGCAACAGAACCATGATGGGTTATCAGTCTTATCCCGTATATGTTGCCAAGGGGAGCAGGGTCTGATATTAGATGTTAGATTTTAGATGTTAGTTGTTAGATAAGGTCAAGGGCTTAAGGTCAAGGGCTTTAAAGCTCTGGACTTTTCAGTACAGACGGGTATGGGTTCCTGCTTTGAATTTTGATTTTTTGGAAAGGATTTTCTTTATGAAGGTATTGTTTTGCGCTAGTGAAGCTCTTCCTTTTTCAGCTACAGGCGGGTTGGCGGATGTAGCGGGCTCACTGCCCCAGGCCCTTCGCTCCCGGCTGGTGGGCTGCCGGGTAGTGGTGCCGCTGTATGAGGGGATTCCCCAGGAGCTGCGGGAGCAGATGCGCTTTGTCACCAGCATCAGCGTGCCGGTGGCCTGGCGGCGGCAGTACTGCGGCATTTTTGAAGCCAAGGTAAACAATGTGATCTATTATCTCATCGATAACCAGTATTATTT
>CAMVYG010000277.1 GCA_947171615.1 uncultured Clostridia bacterium | reverse complement strand
TGGTCCGGGTGACACGACTCGAACGTGCGACCTCCTGCTCCCAAAGCAGGCGCGCTACCAACTGCGCAACACCCGGGTATTTTTGCTTCAGAAAAGCTGTTTTCACAGGGGGCACCCTGCCGTTTTCGGCTTTTCTGAACTATTGCCTGCTTATTATAGCGCAAGTCCGTGCCGGGTGTCAACGGTAAAGTACTGAATGTGCCGCTGACCTGCCTGCCGGGCAAAAGCAAAGTCCCCAAGCACATGACAATGCACAATGCCTGGGGACTTGTGTCTTTTCTGTCTGAAATTTTTTCCTTACTTGC
The DNA here is from genome assembly GCA_947171615.1 of uncultured Clostridia bacterium. GTDB lineage: Bacteria > Bacillota > Clostridia > Oscillospirales > Acutalibacteraceae > Acutalibacter. The sequence continues at coordinate 2,712 of CAMVYG010000277.1, read as the reverse complement.
AGCAAACCACTTCTATCTCGCACAGGGCATTTTTCGGCAGCTGCTTTACCGCCACGCAGCTTCTGGCAGGCTTTCCGGTAAAATATTTTTCATAGACCGCGTTAAAGGCGGCAAAGTCTGCCATATCGCTGAGAAAGCAGAGGGTCTTGACCGCGTCGGTAAACTGATATCCAGCCTCCGCTAAAATTGCCCCTACGTTTTTAATGGACTGCTCCGCCTGAGCGGTAATATTGTCTCCCGCAAGCTCTCCCGTTGCAGGGTCTACCGGCAGCTGCCCGGAGGTGTAGAGAAAATTTCCCGCCTGGATCGCCTGAGAATAGGGGCCAATGGCGGCAGGGGCCTGCTCTGTCTGGATCACCTTGTTCATACTGATTTCTCCTTATTCTTCGTAAGCTGGGACAGCGCCACCGAAAATTACTGTGCGGCAGCGCTTTGTGTTTCCACTATTTTATTTTATGATACACCAAAAAGAAATCTCTCGTCAAGCTTCCCTTCTCTTTCAGTACCAAGGTTTTTATTTCAACCGCTTTGTTTTCGGTACAAAATTTTCCGCATCACCATACCCCAGCTTACCATAAAAGTGCTCGTGCATTTCATCTTTTACCGCATCCAAGGTGATCACTGCCGCTCCCTGCTCTCTGGCCCGGCGCTCCAGCTCCCGCATCAGCTCTGTTCCCAATCCCTTTCCCTGCAGGTCGTGGGAAATAACGATCTCCTCCAGGTGATACAGCTTTAAATCGTCAAACTGCTTGAAATATCCCATAACAAAACCCAGAGGAGTTCTCTCTTTCTCCGCTAAAAAGCAGCAGGAATCCTCTATGCTCCATATCTGGTGAATACGCCGGTATGCGGTTTCCTCCGTCCAGCACCCGTCGCTGTACACATTGTATTGTTCCAGATACATCGGAATGACCTTCCCGATATCTTCCTCAGTCATAACTTGATAGATCATACTATTTTAACCTCCTTGTCCTCTTTTGATTTTCAAGAAAAATTACTCCAGCTTTTCCAGTACATATCCTTCGGCGGTCAGGGAGAAGTTCTCCCAAAGCCCCTGCGTAACATACACCTGGTGCTGATCCGTCACAAAAATTGCCTCCGCGTGAAACTCCTCCAGCAGCGGCAGACTTTGTTCCAACCCCAGCACAAAGCAGGCGGTGGAAAGTCCGTCGCTTAGTACGCCCTCCCCGCTTTTTACCGTCACGGCGACAAGGCCGCTTTCGGCAGGATAGCCTGTAGCGGGATCCAGCAGATGATGATAGGTTTTTCCCTGCTCTGTAAAGTATTTCTCATAGCTGCCGGAGGTGGAAACGAACCCCTCCTGAAGCTTCAGCGTTCCCAGCGAGCCGCCGGCGGGATCCCGCACGGCAATTACCCAATCCGCACCAAAGGGCTTGGTTCCGTATACGCCGACGCTGCCCCCCACCGCTACAATGCCTCTTTCCACACCGCTTTCCCGGTACGCCTCCACTGCCGCATCACAGGCTGCGCCCTTTCCCACCGCGCCCAGATCCAGGGCTGTGTCGTGATACCGCAGGGCCGCGGTGCCGTCTCCCGGCAGGGACAGACCAGAATAATCCACCTTTTCCCGGAATTCCTCGATCAGCGCACTGTCCGGCAGATGGGGATTTTCATCGAAATCCCACAGGCGGCTCACCGGCGCGATGGTGATATCAAAAGCCCCGCCGCTTGCTTCGCAGATGGCCAGAGAAGAGGATAAAATCTTCTCCGTGCGGGGATCTATTGTAACAAATTCTTTTCCGGCCTCTTCATTCAGGCGGCCCACATCGCTTTCTCCCACCCGCCAGGAGATCAGGTTTTCCAGCTCCAAAGCGGCCCCCGCCGCCGCTTTCGCACCTTCTTCCCGGTTCCTGCCGTACACAGTCTGCTGCACATAGGAGCCCATGGAAAAGGTAGTCACCGTATGGCCGGAATCTCCGGTCAGCACAAAAACCGCAATTCCCGCCATCAGCGCCAGTGCCCCCGCAGCCGCCAAAACGCGGGATAAACGCCTGGCCGCTTGATCAGAGAACTGTTTCAAAAGCTTCATCGCATTCTCCCTGTCTATTAGTTCATTGATTCGTGTTTCCTGCCTTTATTATAACTTCTGTCAGACTATCCGGCAAGGGAAAATAGTTATCAGCTATTAGCCATAGAGAAGGGCAAAGGATTTATCGCAATGTGTTCGCCTTATCCTTTTATACGATTTCACACAAGTTTATACCTTCCCTGACTGCTCATAAGGGGCAACACAAGGGAAAGAAAATCTCATTAACAACTACTTTGGAGGCAGGGCTTTACTTCCTGCCTCTTTTATGATCTGTTGACATCGTTAGAGAAATTGAATATAATAGCAATATTACTAATAGTAATATGCAGGAGAAACGTATGGATCATATTATACTTGGCATTTTACTGCTAAGCAACAGAACAATTTACCAATTACATGAGAGAATAGACAAAGGGCTTAATATGATGTATAGCAGTAGTATGGGAAGTATACAGGCTGCTATAAAGAAATTGCTTAATTGTGGATATATTCAGTATGAAGAAGTCGTTGAGAATGGAAAATATAAAAAGATTTATTCTATAACGGATAGTGGGAAACAAAATTTTATCCAGTGGATATCCACGCCAATGGAAATACAGAGTAGCAAAAATCCTGAACTGGCTAAATTGTATTTTATGGGTTTTTCAACAAAAGAAAAGCGG
>CAMVYG010000276.1 GCA_947171615.1 uncultured Clostridia bacterium | reverse complement strand
CCCAGGCTCGGAAACCAAAGCTTCTGCCCCTTCAATGGGTTCAATAAACAGGAAATAGGAGAAGGTTTCTTCCGTGACCTCGGTTTCCAGCAAAGCAAGCTCCGGGTCGGTGGCGTCCTTCGTCACCTGAGAAAGCAGCTCAGAAAGAGAGCCTTCAATGTTTTTCTCGCCGTCTCCGGTCGGCTGCCCGCAGGCGGCGCAGGTCAAAAACAGCAGGGCGGCAAGCAGCAGCAGAATTCCTTTTTTCATGATCATTACCTCGTTTCTTTGAAAATGCACTCTTGGCAAAAGCCCGTTTCCGGCGGCTTATGCCTGACTTACAACTCACACAATAAGTATATTATTTGCTGATATATTCCCGAATATGAAAATCAGCGCCCACGCTTTCGCACACCTTCCGGCAGGCTTCAAGCTCTTCCTTGGGCATGGTATTTACCACCGTCATGCGGACATGGGGCACATTGAGCACCGCCCCGGCGGTAAAGCGCAGAATGGCCGGAAATGCCTCCAGCCCAAACTTGCTGTGGCAAAGCTTGTCGTACTTTTCCGCGGTACTGGCGTTCAGGCTGATGGAAACAGCGTCCACCCTTCCGTCCAGCTCCAAAGAAGCCCGTTTTCCCGTAATCAGCTCGGCCAGGCCGTTAGTATTGATCCGGATAAAGTAAGAGCCATGGACCCGCAGCTGATCGCAAAGCCACATCATATCGTCCCAGCGGCAGGCTGGCTCTCCATAGCCGCAGAACACGATCTCGGTGTACCGGTTCAAGTCCCGGCCCGCAAGCTCCGCCCAAATTTCCTCTTTGGAAGGTTCCTTCCCCTGATACCACAGATTTTCCGCATACAGACTGCCTGAACTGTTTTTCCGCAGGCAGAAATCGCAGCTGTTAGGGCACTGATTCGTCATATTGACATAGAGACCGGTTTCGTATTCGTAAGTAATGCTGGCAGTTCCAGCTTTTTGACTTGCTTCCATAAACAACCTTTCTGTTCCTTTCTTAGAACCTGCAGGCTCTAAATCCTCATGCCGGAAGTCCAAATAACCGACGGGCATTTTCCGCCGCCGCCCGCAAAATCGTTTCCGGCGCTTCTCCCCGAAGCTCCCCGATCTTTTGTGCTGCATAGGGGATCAGGGAAGAATCATTCCGCTTTCCGCGATAGGGAACCGGAGCCATATAGGGGGCGTCTGTCTCCAGCAGCAGCCTGTCCAGTGGAAGCTCCTTGGCCACTTCCACCGCATGACGGGCATTTTTGAAGGTCACCACCCCGCCGATCCCAAGGTACATGCCCAGCTTTAAAATTTCACGGGCCATTTCCACACTGCCGGAAAAACAGTGTACCACTCCCTGGGGGCGGTATCGCCGCAAAAATTCCAGTGTATCGGCATGGGCCTCCCTGTCATGCACGACCACCGGCAGGGAAAGCTCCTTTGCCAGTTCCAGCTGAGCCGCAAATACCTCCTGCTGGCGCTCCTTGGGACAGGCCTCCAGCCAGTGATAATCCAGGCCGATCTCCCCTACCGCTACGATCTTTTCTTTCTTCAAAAGCTTGCGAAGCGCCTCCAGCCAATGCTCCGAAGAGGGATCAGCCGTCAGCTTATCACCCGCACATTCGGGGTGAATCCCCACCGCGCCGTAAATATAACCGTATTTTTCTGTCAGCGCCACCGTATCATAGCAGCCCCGCAGATCCGCTCCCATGTTCAGGATCCCGCAAACGCCCGCTTCCGGCAGCACTTTGCCAAGAAGCTCATCCCGATCTGCGTCGAACTGCTCATCGTCATAATGAGCGTGAGAATCAAAAATCAAAGCTTCCATGACAGTGTTCCCTTTCCTCTCGCCGAATGTGCCAGTTCGACAGGTTCAGCACAGCTTGGCTCCTGCCGGAATACTGTCGTCCACCATCAAAAGATGCAGAACTTCCTCGCCCTTTTCCTTGTGGACCGCGGAAATCAGCATACCGCAGCTTTCCAGGCCCATCATCTTCCGGGGCGGCAGGTTTACAATGGCCACCAGGGTCTTTCCCACAAGCCCTTCCGGCTCGTACCACTTGTGAATTCCGGAAAGGATCTGCCGGTCTGTTCCGGTTCCGTCATCAAGTGTAAAGCGAAGAAGCTTGTCGCTCTTTTTTACAGCCTCACAGGCTTTTACCTTGACTGCCCGGAAATCGGATTTGCAGAAAGTTTCAAAATCCACAGAAGCTTCCGTGAGAGGCTCGGTCTCAATTTCCGGCACAGGAAGATTTGCCAGCCGCTTTTCCTCTGCTTTGGCGATCACCTCATCCTCGTCGAGCCTGGCAAAAAGGATCTCCGGCTGCTCCGTCACCTTGTTCCCGCTGGGATACAGACCGGTTTTATCCAGCTCATCCCAGCTTCTGGGCTGGGTATTCAGCTGGCAGAAGATACTGTCGCAGGCGCCGGGCAGGAAGGGCTGCAGCAGAGAAGCGCCTACACAGATGGAATCTACCAGATTGTAAAGCACCGTCTCCAGCCGGGGCAGCTTTTCCTCCTCTTTTGCCAAAGCCCAGGGCATGGTCTCGTCAATATATTTATTGCACCGCTTAAAGAGGTTCATGATCTCCGTAATGGCGTCCGCCGCCCGCAGCTCGTCCATTTTGGCCGCCGCTTTATCCCGGCAGGCGGAAACCACTGCCTTCAGGTCGTCGTCGACCGGCTCTGTAATGCCAGAGTCCTTTACAGTTCCTCCAAAATATTTATTGCTCATGGAAATGGTGCGGTTCAAAAGATTTCCCACAATATTGGCAAGGTCGGAGTTATTCCGCTCCGTCACCAGTTCCCAGGTGAGATTACCGTCATTTTCATAGGGCATTTCATGCAGCACAAAGTAGCGCACAGAATCCACGCCGAACACATCCACCAGATCATCGGCATAGATGGTGTTTCCCTTGGATTTGCTCATCTTGTTACCGTTCATTAAAAGCCAGGGATGACCGAATACCTGCTTCGGCAGCGGCAGATCCAGGGCCATCAGGAAAATGGGCCAATAGATGGTATGGAAGCGCAC
>CAMVYG010000275.1 GCA_947171615.1 uncultured Clostridia bacterium | reverse complement strand
CCTGTTTCCTTTTTTCAGACAGCTCCTTTGCCAAAGTGATCGCCTTTTTCTTTTCCGCCTCATACTCAGCTTCCAGCGCTTCTCTGGCTTCATCGGAAAATTCGATCTCATGGATCTCCTTTTTACAATTTTCCAGAAACTCCAGCATTTTTTCTTCTGTGTCTCCGTACTTCAGACCCAAACGGTAAAGAAGATCCAGACGATCTTCAATAGCCTCCAGCCGCATGGGATCAAAATCTATCTCTATACTTTGCAGAGAAGATTCCACATCCTCCAAAAGATAGCCGGCATCCCGCAGCTTTTGTGCGGGATCTTCCGCCTCCTGCAAATACTGAGAGGCTTTTTCCAGTTCAGAAGCTGCCTGAGATAACGCGGACAAAAGACCGTCGCTATTTTCGTCCCCAAGAAGCAAACCTTTGACCCGTTCCAGCGAAGATGCGATTTTTTCACTATTGTGAATGAGATCTCTCTGCCCCGTCAGTTCTTCCCGCTCTCCCGGCTGGAGTTCTGCCGCCTCCAACTCTTCGATCTGGTAGCGCAGCAGATCCACTTTTCTGGCCTTTTCTCCTTCATCTGTTTGAAAGTTTTCAAGCCTCCGCTGAATCTGGCGTAAAGTACTATAGCTTTCCTGGTATTTCTGAAGAAGCGCTTCCAGTCCGGCAAAGCTATCCAAATATGTCATGTGAATTTCCGGAGACAACAGCTCATAGCTTTCATGCTGCCCATGGATACTGATAAGCCGCGGCCCTAATTCCCGCAGCATGGAAACCGTCGCAGGCATGCCATTGAGCTTACAAAGAGAACGGCCTTCCAGGCGGATCTCCCGCTGAACCAACAATGATCCCTCTTCTTCTCTGGGAACGGAAAAGCGATCCAGCATTTCCAGTGTTTCCGAATCCAGAGATGTGAACAAGGCGGAAACAGAGGCAGTTTCCGTGCCGGTACGAACCAGTTCTTTAGAGGTGCGTTCTCCCAAAACCGCATGGATCGCATCGATAATGATGGATTTTCCCGCGCCTGTTTCACCAGTAAGCACAGTGAACCCAGGCTCCAAATCAATGGAGGCCCTCTCTATAACCGCAATATTGTTGATAAAAAGTTGTACGAGCATTTTTGATCACCTGTTTATCAATTTTCGGAATTCTTCCTGAGTTTCCAAAGCAGATGCTTCTTCCCGGCAAACAATAAAAATCGTATCATCTCCGGCCAGGGTTCCCACAAAGTGCTGCGGATATGCCGCATCCATAGCTGCACAAACTGCCTGCGCCATACCGTTCATACATTTTATGACGATTAGATTTTGTGCGGCTTCCACAGAGAGCACAGAATCTGAAAACAGCGAATAAAATTTGGAAGACATATCGCTGCCGATATCTCCCCCGGTAGAATACTTATAATTTCCCGTGCGGGAAAGTGTTTTCACAAGACGCAGCTCCTTGATATCCCGGGAAACTGTGGCCTGCGTTACATCAAATCCACTTTCTCTGAGATAGTTGAGAAGTTCGTCCTGTGTATCAATATCGTGTTCTTTGATCAGTTCCAGTATTTTAGCGTGTCTCCTGGTTTTCATAGATAAACTCCTTCCTTGCAGCGGCAATTTTGCCCCGTAAACACTGTCAACGGGTCTCAATGATTTTCTGGTTTAAAATATCGTAAAAATCCTTTCGATCCAGCTTTAAAAAACGAGCGGAACGTTCTGAACGGGAGAACACCAGTTGATCTCCGACTTTCAGCGTCAGCGGCGCTTCTCCGTCTACCGTGAGAAAAAGCTGATGTACGTTTTCAGGAATCGAAACAGTCAGTCTGGTATCTCCGCCGAATACCACGCTTCGATTAAAAAGTGAATGAGGACAAATCGGCGTATAGACCAGGCAGTCCATATCCGGCTGTATCACCGGACCGCCGGCAGAAAGAGAATATGCGGTAGAACCTGTGGGAGTGGCTACAATAAATCCATCTGCCCGATAATGATATCCTTTATTTTTCCCCAGCGCTATTCGATAATCAATGATGGAAGAAAGCTCTCCGGCCACTACCGCATCGTTCAGCGCCTTATGGAAGGTAACAACGCCGTCGGAAACCAACTGAACCTCCAGCATCAGACGCTTTTCCTCCCGGTATTCTCCATTTAACAAATTAAGAAGCAGAGAAAGCTCGTTTCTTTCCACTCCGGCGGTAAATCCAAGAGTACCGGCATTGATGCCCAGAATCGGCTTATCAAAGCTTGCTGCCAGCTTTGCCGTGTGAATAATGGTGCCATCCCCGCCAATAGCGATAAACATATCGCAGGAATGTAAAGAAGCTTCGGAAGACTCGTGATAAACCCCGTTGGCGTCAAAAAGATCTGATTTCAACAGAATTTCACACCCGTGCGATTTTAGAATAGAGATGGTTTCTTCCGTACAGGCCATAGCCTCTTTCTTAATTAAATTAGGCACTACCGCAATTTTCACAAACTTTATCCCCTTTAGATGTGCTTTATCGGTCCAATACCTGATGAGAATTTTCCACTACTATCTCAGCAGAGGAAACGCAGGCTTCCTGCTGTGGCTGTTCTGCGCGCTGAAGATAAATCAAATATTCGATATTCCCCTCCGGGCCTTTTACCGGAGAAAACGTGAGTCCCAATACAGAAAAACCATGTTCCAAAACAAAATTTCGGATCTTTTCGATGACCTCCCGGTGTATATCCCGGTCCCGCACAACACCCTTTTTTCCAACCTTTTCCCGCTCTGCCTCAAACTGCGGCTTGATAAGGCATACAGCGCGCCCGTTTTCCGTAAGCAGCGATCTCAGCACAGGAAGGATTACGGTAAGGGAAATAAATGACACATCTACAGAAAAAAAGTCAATTTTTTCCGGAATCTCTTTTTCTGTCAGATATCGCGCGTTGGTACGCTCCAAATTAACAACCCGGTCATCCGTGCGAAGCCGCCAGGCCAGTTGGCCATATCCAACATCTACCGCATAAACTTTAACCGCACCGTTTTGCAGCATGCAATCTGTAAATCCGCCGGTGGAAGCGC
>CAMVYG010000274.1 GCA_947171615.1 uncultured Clostridia bacterium | reverse complement strand
GGTATAATGTGCCGATTGCCCGTTGTGCGAAGCACAAACTGGGCAAGGCAAAGTTTAATCTATAATATCCGCCGCCCTTTGCGGATATTGTTCCATGAAAGCGGGTATGTCAGGCTGAAAGGCATGCCGAGTAAAGATTTCAGAAGGTCAGGATCCAGTGTCTCATTTTTTCATACAGGCGATCTGCCCACTTGCGGCATCCCTCTGCGTTAGGATGACCGCCATAAACGGCAATATAGGGATGTTCTTTATCCGGGGACAGGAACGGCACAGGGTCAAACACAGGAAATTTCCTGCCAAGTTCCTCCCTGATAAACCGGTTCACAGACTTCCACTTTTCGATTGCTTCGCCCTCATAATCGAAAGGCGGCAGAGCTTGTACCAGCAGCCGCTTTCCAGCAGAATCCAAAAGGCTAACAACGGAGCGGAGATTTTCTATCAGTTGTTTCGGATCCCCTGTTTGCAAGAGATCGTTGGTGCCTAAGCAGAGAACTACCCCATCGCAGGATGTGGCCTTCAACAGGAAACTGCCGTTTCTGGCGGCGTCAGCGGCCCTGGCGTAGCCAATTCCCAGATTCCAGACCGCATATTCTTCGCCCAGCATAGAAGCAATTTGAGGAACAAAGCCCTCGTAACTTCCGGGTTGTGTGCCGATCCCTTCCGTGATGGAATCGCCCAGAAAGGCAATTTTTGCTTTGACCTTCCTCGCCCCGCCGATCATAGAGGCCAAGGGCGTGTCTGCGGAAAATACCCATTTTCCATCTACCATTCGGTAGCTGTCCAAAAGCGTTTCCTTTAAGCAAGGGATTTTGCCGCCCTCAAAAATCAAATGGAGCCGAAGATAGTCCCCCTTCTTCCCCTGCACTTCCAACGGATCCGAAGCGAACCATTCTCCCTTCTGCACAGCTTTCCAGCCTTTCCCCTCAAAGGAAAGAGGACGTTCCTTTACGGTTACGTGGGGATCCGGCTTCTCGGTCACGGAAATGGCGGCAAAAAGCAGCTTCCATCCCCCCAGAGTGTCCCCGGCGCGGCTGTGTGAGCCGTCTTCAAATGTGCTGTCGATGTTGTCCGAAAACAGCAGCGACACAGGGCAGTTCACCTCTGTGGAAAAGCGGTAAAAAACCACGCTCTCCATATGGCCTTCTGCCCCTGTAAAGAAAGTCTGATTTCCGCTGGCAGCAGACGAAAGTGATGCAAAATTGTAAAAATAGTCATTTAGTTTCATAAAGCAAATTCTTCTCCTATGGTCTTTTTTCTCAGCAACCCTGTCTTGCGGCTCATTAAAATCGCTCCGCGGTCGTGCCTGTATGCACAGCATATGACCTTTCGGCGAAGGGAGAAATCAGGCAAGCCTTAGCGCCATCACGATCCCGCAAAAAATTCGCCCGTACGGCCGGAAAACAGTGAAGAGCCTCCGGAAAAGGTGAGGAAAACAAGCGGGCGAATGCAAAATTGCAAAAGCGCAAAGTGTGAACGGGAGATCACCTGTTTCCGTCGGCACTTTCCCTTTTCGGCGAAGTCTTCAGACCGTTCCGGTAAGCGGAAGGGGTCAGCCCGGTACGCCCCTTAAAGACCCGGCTGAAATAGAGCGGATCCGGAAAGCCCACCGCCCGGGCAATCTCTCCCAACTGACTGTCTGTCTGAAGCATCAGCTGGCAGGCATGATTCATCCGCAGCACATTGATATAGTCCAGGGGGGACAGTCCGGTGGCTTCCCGAAATAGCACGCGGAAACGGCTAGGGCTGAGATGCTCGAGTTCCGCTAAAAAAGAGATAGATATCTTCTTTTCATAATTTTGATGGATATATGAAATAGATCGGTATATACGGCTGCTTCCTTGCCCCTCCTTTGCGTTCTCAAGCCGGCGGCTGATTTCTACGCAAATAGAAAGCAGCCGGGAGGCGGCCGATGACATAAAGCAGCGATCACGCAGGATAAAATCATGGAAAAGTCCTTCAAACTGGGAAACAAGAAGGGCGTTGTTTCCTATTGTAAAAATGGTACGGTTTGGCAGGCGGCACTCCTCCACAAGCTGATGTGCGCAATTACCCGTAAAGTGAAGCCAATAATATTGAACCTCCTCCTGGCCGTACATGGCGTAGCGATAGCCAGTGTGCGGGTAGTAGAGTACAGCTTGCCCGGGCAGCATTACCTGTTCCTCCTCCAGCCAGACCCTCATTTTTCCCTGCGCCAAATATTGCAGATAATAGTCTTCCCGCCCAAGCTGAATATGGGTTTCAAAGGGCTTCGACAATACGCAAGCCCCTGCGCAGTTCAGGACCAGGTTCTGGTCAACACGGCAAACATTGTTTCCCTCCACTTCCAAAGAGAGGTAATAGGATTGTTCTAAAATCATGAACAGCCTCCAAAACAAGCGATTTCTCCATGTTATGAAGCAATTTCTGCATAGACTTTCCCTTGCAGCAAGTATATACTAAAGTTGTTGAAAAAGCAACAGACCGCTCCAAATTCCCTATTTTATAATGTGAAGGTGGGTTCATATGAAAAAGGCAATCAACGCTTGGGCGGTAGACCCAGCAGCAGGATTTGACCGTACATTTTCCGAAATCAAGGAAGCAGGATTCAATGGAATTGAACTCAACGTGGATGAAGTTGGGTATTCCGCACACAGCCTCACTCTTTCCATTTCTCAGAAAGAGCTGGAGGAAATACGGGCCCTATCCCAACGCTATGAACTGCCTGTGGTGAGCATTTCCTCCTCACTTTACGGAGGGAAAATGGGCTCCAGATGCCTGGAAGACCGGGAATTTGCCGCAAAACTCCTGAAAAAGCAGTTGGAATGCGCAAAGGCCTTGGGCAGCAGTGGGATTCTGACTGTGCCCGGGGGACAATGCCCCAATATCCCACTTGATGAGGACTTCAAAACTTCTCAGGAAACCCTTGCCTCTGTAAAGAAGGAGATCGGGGAAGCCGGGATCAATGTGGGGGTGGAAAATGTCTGGAACGGTTTTTTCACCTCTCCGGTGGAGATGGCCCGCTTTATTGACGAGCTGGACTGCCCCTTTCTGGGAGCCTATTACGATGTAGGCA
>CAMVYG010000273.1 GCA_947171615.1 uncultured Clostridia bacterium | reverse complement strand
CGGTGGATTGTTGAGAGGATTTTTGACCTTGCCGTACATGGACGAGGTGCAGCCAGTATCACAAGAATATTGGTCGAAGAAAAAGTACCTACACCCGGTTGGTTGAACTTTCAGCGGTATGGCACCTTTGCCAACATCTATGTTGGAGCGCCAGAGGAAAAGTCTTATGCTTGGACGATTGCTCAGGTAAAGACAATTCTCAAAGAGGAAACCTATATCGGGCATAGCGTCCATAACAAGCAAGGAAGCATTTCGTTCAAGAACAAGAAGAAGGTTCGCAGACCGGAGGAAGAATGGTATCGTGTAGAGAACACGCATGATGCTATTATTCCAGAAGATGTGTTCCGTCAGGTGCAAGACCAGATTGCCAACAGGCGCAGGAAGTGCAAAAGCGGAACTACACAGGTTTTCGCTGGATTGGTTAAGTGCGCTGATTGCGGATGGTCTTTAGCTTATGGGGAGAACAAACAGAACAAGACACCTTACGGTTATTACCATTGCAGTAAAAACGGTCAGGGCTTACGGCAATGCTCCATGCACTACATCCGTTACGATGTGCTTTACGCATATGTACTCTCACGTCTGCAGTATTGGTCGCAACAAGCGCAAAACGGCGAGGAAAAGCTCCTGAAGCGTTTGCTCAATGCCAGCGACAAGGAACGCAATGCGGCAAAGAAAAAGCAGATAGCTGAACTGAAGAAAGCCGAGAAGCGTAAAGCAGAGGTTGACAGTCTGTTCGCCAAAATGTATGAGGATTGGACTGCGGGACGCATTACAGAATACAACTTTAATATGTTGTCTGATAGGTATCAGAATGAACAGCGCGAACTGGACGAGAAGATTACAAATCTTCACGGGGTAATGGAAGCAGACGTACAGACAGCTACGGATGCCGAAAAATGGGTTGCGCTGATTAAGCAGTACACCAATCCAACAGAACTGACCGCAGAACTACTAAACACTCTAATTGAGAAAATCCTCGTTCACGAAGCCGTTAAGGGCGAAGATGGAAGCCGAGAACAAGAGGTCGAAATCTTCTATCGCTTCATTGGAAAGATTGACTGATGAATTTCTAAAACCACATCTTTAACTAAGGGAAACCGGCTCCACCTATCCCGATATTACCTTACTTCCCAGGCTTGCCGCTTTTTTCGGGCTCAGCACCGACGAGCTTTTAAGCTATGAGCCGCAGCTGACAGAGCAGGAGATCCGCAAGCTGTATCAGGAGCTTTCCCGCCGCTTTGCGGAAGAACCCTTTTCCACGGTTCTGGAAGCCTGCCTGGAAACGGCCAAAGCCTATTACTCCTGTTTTCCACTTCTGCTTCAAATCAGCACCCTGATCCTCAATCATTTTATGCTGGCAGATACCCCGGAAAACGGAACAGCCTCGATCGAAGCGGCGCTGAGGCTGCTTCAGCGAGTCCATGAGGAAAGCCGGGAACCGGAGCTTCTTACACAGTCCGCCAGTCTGGAAGCGCTCTGTCTGCTTCAGCTTGGCAAAGTGGAAGAGGTTTTTCCTCTGCTGGAAACCGCTTCTATGCTTCGCATGCCTTCTGAACCTTTGCTTGCCCGGGCCTATCGGGCTGTGGGAAACGATAGTAAAGCGGAAAAACTGCTTCAGGCGGGAATTTATCAATCGGTTCTGGAGCTGCTTTCCCTTTTGGGAGCCTATCTGGAACACCCAAACAGAAACGCCGCCGCTTTCCGGGAGACCTGTGGAAGGGCTCTTGCTGTAGCGGAAGTGTTTCATCTGGAAACGCTGCACCCCGGCATCCTGCTGACATTCTATCTCACGGCTGCCCAGGGGTTTCTCAGCCTGGGAGACAGGAAAGCTGCCCTGGAGCTGTTGGAGCGCTATACCACGCTGGCTTCCTCCGGGATCTACCCCATCCGGCTGCACGGCGATTCCTATTTTGACCTGCTGGATTCCTGGCTGGAAGAAAACCTCGTATTGGGCGCTTCCCCACCGAGAGAAGAGAGCCTCATTGAACAAAGCATTGTAAAGTCTCTGACAGATAATCCCGCTTTTGCCGCCCTTCATTCCGAGCCCCGATTTCAGACGCTTTGCAGGCGTCTCACGAAGGAGAATATGAAATGAACGCCATTTTTTTAGAAAAGCTTTCCAAAACTTACCCGGAGGGCAGCCGGGCAGTAGACGCCCTCAGCCTTTCCCTGGAGCCCGGAGAGGTATTCGGCTTTCTGGGGCCAAACGGTGCGGGAAAAACCACCACCGTCAAGCTGCTTACCGGCATGCTTTCCCCCACATCGGGCAGCAGCCGGGTCTTCGGCCTTGATCCTGCCAAAACCCCCGAGAAAGTACATGCCATATCCGGCATTGTAACGGAACACGCCCAAATGTATGACCACCTGACCGGCCTTGAAAACCTGCTGTTTTACGGCACAGTATTCGGCCTTTCCCCCGCAGAATGTAAAACAAAAAGCCAGGCGCTGCTGGAACAGCTGGAACTGATGGACGCAGGGGACAAAAAGCTTTCCGCCTATTCCACCGGCATGCGCCAGCGGCTTTCCCTGGCCCGGGTACTGCTCCACGAACCCCAGGTGCTGTTTCTCGATGAGCCCACCTCCGGTCTGGACCCGGAAAGCGCCCGGGACATTCACGCCCTGATCCGCTCTCTAGCACAGGAAAAAGGAACCACCGTCTTTCTCTGCACCCACCAGCTTCGTTACGCTCAGGAGATCTGCACCCGGTACGGGCTGATGGACAAGGGAAAGCTTCTGGCAGAGGGAAGCCTTTCCCAGCTTCGGGCCCGGGTCTGCCCCGGCGTTACGGTAAAGCTTCGGGCTTCGGGAATTCCCGCCGGACTTTTCGACCAACCGCAAAAGGGCGATATGCTGGAACTGGCTGTTTCCGGAGAACAGGAAATTCCCCAGTTAGTGCGCAGGGTGGTAGAAGCGGGCGGTGAGGTCTATCACGTTTCGGCACAGCTTCCCTCCCTTGAAGATATTTATTTTAAGCTGACCGCAAAAGAAACAAACGACTGAAGCTTTCTTAATTTTAAATCAAAGAAGGGAAAACTTTCTATGAAACTGAATCTTCCCATGATGGCGATCATCAAA
>CAMVYG010000272.1 GCA_947171615.1 uncultured Clostridia bacterium | reverse complement strand
CTCGTCCTCTGACGCGCCTTTCTGGACTCCCAGACCCTCATAATAATCCCTTTTTTCCGCCAAGCTCTCTCATCTCTCTTCTCCGGCAAAGCCGTGCAAAATATAGCTGTTTCGCCCAAAACGCAGGGGCTCCTTGCCCCTGCGCCTGAAGTTGTTTTTATTTCTCTTGTAGAATATGCCGAGCGTTTAGTTTACGTCCTTATAATCGGCATCGTACACATTTCCATCGGGGCCGTTGCCGTCACCGGGGTTCCCGCCGTCATAGGGAGGCTGGGGATCGCCGGGAGTTCCACCGGGATTTCCCTGCTGGTACAGCTTTTCACTGATGGAATACACTACTTTCTGCAGCTCCTCCATACCGGCCTTGATGGCGTCCACCGTGCCGTTCTGCATGGTTTCCCGGAGAGAAGCCACTTTGTTGGTGATCTCGGTCTTATCGGCCTCCTGGAGCTTATCGCCGCTGTCATTTACCAGCTTCTCAGCGGTATAGCAGAGATTTTCAGCATTGTTCTTGGTGTCTACCTCTTCCCTGCGCTTCTTATCTTCCTCGGCAAACTGCTCTGCCGCCTTTACCGCCTTATCAATATCTTCCTTGCTCATATTGGAACTGGAGGAAATGGTGATATGCTGCTCCTTGCCGGTGCCCAGATCCTTTGCGGATACGTTTACAATGCCGTTGGCGTCGATGTCAAAGGTGACTTCGATCTGGGGAATGCCACGGGGCGCGGGCGCGATGCCGTCCAGCTTAAAGAGACCCAGCTGCTTATTATCTCTTGCAAATTCCCGCTCGCCCTGGAGGACATTGACCTCTACCTGGGTCTGGCCGTCTGCCGCGGTGGAGAAGATCTGGCTCTTCTTGGTGGGGATGGTGGTGTTGCGCTCGATAATCTTCGTCATGACGCCGCCCATGGTCTCCACACCCAGGGACAGGGGAGTAACGTCCAGCAGCAGCAGGCCCTGTACCTCGCCGCCCAGCACACCGGCCTGAATGGCCGCGCCGATGGCGACGCACTCGTCCGGGATAATGCCCTTGTAGGGCTCCTTGCCGATGAATTTCTTTTCAGCGTCCTGTACCGCGGGAATACGGGAAGAACCGCCTACCAGCAGAACCTTGCTGATATCATTGATGGAAAGGCCGCTGTCCTGCAAAGCCTGGCGCACCGGGCCCATAGTCTTTTCCACCAGATCAGCGGTAAGCTCGTTGAACTTCGCCCGGCTCAGTGTCATATCCAAATGCTTCGGGCCGGAAGCGTCCGCCGTGATAAAGGGCAGGTTGATGGCGGCGCTGGTTACGCCGGAAAGCTCGATCTTAGCCTTTTCCGCCGCTTCCTTGATACGCTGCATGGCCATCTTATCATTGGAAAGATCCACGCCCTGTTCCGCCTTGAAGCCCTGTACGATCCAATCGATCACCCGCTGGTCAAAATCATCGCCGCCCAGGCGGTTATTACCGGCGGTGGCAAGCACCTCCTGTACGCCGTCTCCCATTTCAATGATGGAAACGTCAAAAGTACCGCCGCCCAGATCGTATACCATGACCTTCTGGTCGTTATCCTTATCCACGCCATAAGACAGCGCGGCGGCAGTGGGCTCGTTGATAATGCGCTTTACGTCCAGACCGGCAATTTTACCGGCGTCCTTTGTTGCCTGACGCTGTGCGTCGGTGAAATAGGCGGGCACGGTGATTACCGCGCTTGTTACGCTTTCGCCCAGATAAGCTTCCGCATCGGCCTTCAGCTTTTGCAGGATCATCGCGGAAACTTCCTGAGGAGTATAGCTTTTCTCATCCACCGTCACCTTGTAATCAGAGCCCATTTCCCGCTTGATGGAGGAGATCGTGCGCTCCGGGTTTGTTACAGCCTGGCGCTTTGCCACCTGGCCCACCATGCGCTCTCCAGTCTTGGAAAAAGCAACTACCGAAGGGGTAGTGCGGGCGCCTTCCGCATTGGCGATGACCACAGGCTCGCCGCCCTCAATTACCGCCACACAGGAGTTTGTAGTTCCCAGGTCAATACCGATTGTCTTTGCCATGTTCCAATTACCTACCTTTACAAAATTTTTGTTTCCTGCTATCAATAAAGTTTTTCAGGCAACACCGCACAGAGATAGCGCGCGAGTTACGCAGATAAATTTTTCGTCAGATTGTATCAAACGAACGCAGACAATCTGGCGATTGACAAGTGAGTTTGGTGCAAGATGACGGAAATTAATCAAGCAAATCGTGTGCTAAGGTCTTAACCGCTCTTTGTGCGGTGTTGCCTTCAATATGTCAGTTGAAGTCTGAAAAAGCTTAGTTCGCAACCTGCACCAAGGCGTGGCGCACCACCTTGTCTCCCAGCAGATAACCCTTCTGGTAAACGGCGGCGATCACATTTTCACCCAGCGCTTCATCGTCGATGTGAGCTACGGCGTTGTGAAGATTGGGGTCAAAAACCTCCCCTACTTCTCCCACAGCGGTAATACCCAGCTTTTCAAAGGTTGCGGTGATTTGAGCCTCTATCATCTCCACTCCCTTGCGCATATCCTCTGCGGAAGCGTTCTCCTGGGCCAAAGCCCGCTCAATATTGTCCGCAATGGGCAGAATGGCCTGCACCGTATCGGAGACGGCGTTATGATACACCGCGTTTTTCTCGCTCTGGCTGCGCTTTCGGAAGTTATCATATTCCGCAAGCACCCGTAAATGCTGCTGCTTGTGATCCTCAAATTCCTCCTGCAGCTTTTGAAGCTTTTCCTGCTCCGCGGAAAGTTTCTTCTTTTTTTCCTTTTTCTCTTCCTTTACGGGAACAGTTTCTTCCGGCTCAGCCGCGGTCTCCTGAATCTCCTGCTCCTTTTCCTTCTCCATGATATATGCCATCTCCTTTTCATCAGTGGTTTTTCAACACACGGAAGCTTTGTTAAGATATCTTATAAAAAATTAAATTGCGCTCTATTCTTCCCGCATCAGCATGGTAAGCATCAGACCCACCTTTTCCGTCAGATACTGAAGAATTGCTGTCAGTCTGGCGTAATCCACCCGGGTAGGCCCCAGCAAAGCCAGGGAGCCCACATCCTGCCCCCCTACAGCGTAACGGGAAATCAGAAAGGATGCGTCCCG
>CAMVYG010000271.1 GCA_947171615.1 uncultured Clostridia bacterium | reverse complement strand
GGGTAAGGGAGGAAACCATAGATGTCTTATCATTATTTATTAGATTTAGCGCTGATTCTTTTGAGTACGAAGCTGTTTGGAATTTTTACAGGCAAGTTCCAGATGCCCAGGGTAGTGGGAGCCCTGCTGGCCGGGCTTGTGCTGGGGCCGGCCATGCTCAATATTTTGTCGGAAACAGAGTTCCTGTCAAGGCTCAGCGAGCTGGGAGTGATTGTGATTCTCTTTACCGCCGGTATCGGTACTGACCTGCGGGAACTGAAAAGCGCCGGAAAATCAGGCTTTCTGCTGTCGCTGTGCGGCGTGCTTGTGCCGATGGCTATGGGCGCGGGCTTTGGTTATCTTGCCGGGCGCGTTGGCTGGCTTACGGATAACACCCTTTTGGAAAATATTTTCCTGGGCACGGTTCTTACCGCCACTTCCGTGAGTATTACCGTGGAGACATTAAGGGAGTTGGGATGCCTGGACACCCGGGTGGGCAGCACCATCTTAGCCGCCGCCCTGATTGATGATGTGCTTGGCCTGGTGGCGCTGACGGTGGTAGCCAGCATGGCCGGGGACGGCAGCGGACTGCTTCTGGTGCTTCTGAAGATTGTCCTGTTTTTTGTCTTTGCATTTGTGGCGGCATTTGGAGGGATTTTTATTTTCCGCTGGCTGATCAACCACGCACACCAGAAAAATCTCAGGAGATACCCGGTGTTTGCTTTCGTAATTTGCCTGCTGCTGGCTTACTGCGCGGAGGAGTTTTTCGGCGTTGCGGACATTATCGGCGCTTTTGTGGCCGGACTGGTGGTGGCATGCACCTCTAAAGCCGATTATATCCGCTCCAAATTCGAGCCCCTAAGCTATCTGCTTCTGACGCCGGTGTTCTTTGCCGGGATCGGCATCAAGGTAGAACTTCCCCAGCTTACAGGAAGCCTTGTGGTGTTCTCGCTGTTGCTGCTGACAGTGGCTATTTTGTCAAAAATCATTGGCTGCGGACTGGGAGCTAAGGTGTGCGGTTATAATACGGCGGAGTGTATCCAGGTGGGGATCGGGATGGCCTGCCGTGGCGAGGTGGCCCTGATCGTGGCCAACCGCGGGCTGTCCATGGGGATTCTCAGCCAGGCGATGATGACGCCGATTGTGATTACAGTGGTGGGCTGCGCGGTGCTGACACCGCTTCTGCTGAAGCTGGCTTTCAGCGGCCATTCCAGGCAGGGGAGCGATCAGAGCGTTCTTGCCGACCGGTATCACAGGGCGGAAAAGCTGGAGCAGGTATCGGATGAGCTGTTGAGTAAGAAGGCCCAGTGAAAACGGGCGGTTTGACAGGCACTGGAAAGACCGGGAGGATGAAGCCCGCTGCGGATGCGGCCCGGTGGGGGATAAAGCCCCCAAAAGGCAGGAGAGATAAGGGTGAAGATACTAATAACAGGTTTTGATGCTTTTGGGGGAGAGAAGATCAATCCTTCCATTGAAACGGTAAAAAGGCTGCCGGATGTGATTGCAGGCGCAGAGATGATCCGGCTGGAGATCCCCACGGTGCGCTATAAGTCCCTTGATGCGGTGGAAAAAGCCATAGAGAAATATGATCCTGACGTGATCCTCTCCATTGGACAGGCAGGGGGGAGGGCAGATATCTCCGTGGAACGTATCGGGATCAATGTGGATGACTTCCGGATTCCGGACAACGAGAGGAATCAGGCGGTGGATGAGCCTATCTGCCCCCAGGGGCCGGACGCTTATTTTGTTAAGGTGCCTGTCAAAGCCATGGCAGCCAGGATCCGGGAGAGGAATATTCCGGCCAGTGTTTCCAATACGGCGGGTACCTTTGTGTGCAACCATGTGATCTATGGAGTATGCCACATGATCGCCCAAAGGTACCCCAAAAAGCGCAGTGGGTTTATCCACATTCCTTATCTGCCGGAGCAGACGCTGGACAAAAGGAACATGCCCTCCATGTCCCAGGAAATGATGGTGGAGGCGGTGACGGCAGCTATCGAGGCGATTGTGGAAAGCGAGGACTCTGGCTTAATATCAGCGGCAAAAGCGCTGATAGCATCGAAATAAGCAGAGCCACTGGATATAGAGGGTAAGACCGCTTTCAAAGGCGGAAGGCAGCCCTGCCAGTTTTAAGGCAGTGGCTGCCTGTTTTTTGGTAAGCAGTCCCTGTCTGCCCCACATTCCGTACCTCATGGAGTGCTCAATGAATTTTCGGAAGGCCGGAAGGCTGTTAAGAGGAAGATCAGGAACGGATTTCCTTTTCAGGTGCAGCAGGACAGAATCCACACAGGGCATGGGGTGAAAGTCTTCCCTGCGGAAATGATAAAGGATTTCCGGCTCCCAGCTTACCTTGAGAAGGAGAGAATTGACATTTTCTCTGGGAAGCCCTGCAAACCGTTTCGCAGCCCCCTTTTCCATGATCAGCCAGATCTCCGAGGGAGGATTGGGAGCCTGGGTGAGCTTCTCCATGATCTGGCTGGTGATAAAGTAGGGAATGTTGGAAAAGACCTTATAGCTGCCTTTGGCAGGCAGAGGGTACTTTAGGAAATCCCCATAGATAAGACATAAATTATCCAGATGGGACAGCTTTGCCTGCGCGTATTCATAGAGTTTCCGATCCAGTTCGATGGAATCCAAATGGCCGCATCTTTGGCACAGCGCCTGGGTGAGATGGCCCTTTCCTGTGCCGATCTCCACTATGGTATCGTTATGGTTTATGCTGCTGAGATTAAGTATTGTGGCGAAAAGCTTAAATTGGGACAGGAAGGCAATAAAAAAGCAGGACATACTCCAAAGAGCTGCTCTAAGGGAGCAACTCTGCAAACGAGTTTTCCTGCTATAAAATACATTAGGGATTTCGAGACAAAAGGTCGGCCAGACAGTAACAGTTCACCGGATAATACCGGATCAGCGGCCCGGTCAGGCTGTTTTGACGCTTACTCTATTTATTTGCACACAAAAAAGAACCCATTTGCCGTGAGTCTATGAAACTGCTTTTTATTGCCCGTTCATGCGGGTACGTGCGCAATAAATGAAAGTACTCATGTGTAAGCCACCTTTGTTTTTGGAGAACGGCGAATAGATTTGCCGAATCATGTTTCATGTTTTTTAGCGTACCATATTTC
>CAMVYG010000270.1 GCA_947171615.1 uncultured Clostridia bacterium | reverse complement strand
GCCGACCGGAGCGTGCAGCCGCAGAACGGTTCTTTTGCAGGGAAACCAGAAACAGAGAGAAGCCCAGCCCGGAAATTACCAGCACCAGCACAAAAGCCGTCGCACCGGAAGCAGGAGAAGATGCCTCTTCAGGAAGAGAGGCAGACAACTCTGTAGCCGGAGGCGTCTGTGCTTCCCGTACCTGCTGAGAATAGCGGGCAGGCGCTGTTTCCGCCTTTGCCGCAGTAGCCATGCTGAGAGCCGCCACAGTTCCCACAGTGAGAACCAGCACCAAAACAAATGTAAGTAAACCTCTCCACAGGCTTTTACGCATTCATCTCGCTCCCTTCTCCGGAAAAAATGACACTTTCATCACAAATGTTACAATTTGGTTACATTGTAACATGCCTGTCCGGGAATTGCAACCAAATCGCAAAATGTTCACAATATATTCATATTTATCCGCAAGATGTAGGGGCTGCGAACCGCGTTTTGCTGAATAAAACACAAGAACCCTGAAAAAAGAACGGATCTCCGGATCGATTTCCCGCCGGTCCCAAAGCTGATTTTCCAACTTTCCGGCTTTCAAAAATCAACGAAACAGCGTACATTCCCCGCTTTCCCGGTAATAACGGATCCGTTTTTCAATTTCTTCCCTGGGGCATTTAAAATAATCCGCCAGGCAGCCGATACAGAGAAAATCCTCTGCCGCGCGAAACACCAGCTTCCGATAGATGGCAATATCATCCAGCCCTAAGGGAGCGCCGCACTGACGGCACGTTTCAAAATTACTCAACGCGCCTTCACCAGCCTGGCGCGGAAAACCTGACAGCCATGGGCCTCGATCTGTCCGGCATAGCGCTCGGTAAAGACCCCTTCGTTTTCATGAGTCCAGCAATTATGAAGCTCCAGACCCATTCCGGCCGCCGCGGGAATTCCCAGATCCCAAAATTGCAGGGGAAGCTCTGTTTTCTGATCTCCCAGGTTAAAGAGACCAATGGCCAGGTCACCCCCGGAAAGAGGCTTTACAAGCGCAAATACCGTATTGTCAATATGGGAGATCACATACGGGCCCCGGCATTCAATATCCTGATTGATCCCAATTATTTCGGGATTCGTCAGGGTTTCTTTTGTAGCCTCGCTCATGGAGCGAATATCACAGCCGATCATCAAGGGAGAATTCATCATAGCCCACAGAGAAAAATGAGTGCGGTATTCTTCATCGGTGCAGCCGCCGATCTTACCGATATATTCGTTGTTGCTGCCACCGTGCATCCCCACTACCAGCATATCAATATCGTTGTGGCAAAAGGGGCCGGAAAAGGGTGTTTTTGCAAGCTGCGACTGAACCAGCGTTTTAATGGATTCCCAGTTGTCCTGAATGTCTCCGGTAGAACGGAAGAGATGGGCGCCCGAGCCCTGAATCCAGCTGTGTACATCCTCATGGCCCCAGTTGCAGGCAGAGAACAGAATATCCCGGCCGCAGTTCCGCAAGGCCAGAGACATACGGCGATACAGGGTTTCCCCGTCCATATGCCGGGGCTTGTAGCAGTTATCGTATTTCAGATAGTCCACACCCCAGGAAGCAAAAGTAGCGGCATCCTGAAACTCGTGCTCAAAGCTGCCGGGATAGCCTGCACAGGTATGAGTTCCGTCGCAGGAATACATGCCGAACTTCAAGCCCTTGCTGTGAACGTAATCGGCTACGGCCTTCATGCCGTGAGGAAACTTTTCCGGATCGGGCACCAGGCAGCCGTTTTCGTCCCGCTGCTTCAAGCTCCAGCAATCGTCGATGACCACATACTCGTAGCCTGCGTCCTTTAAGCCGGAGCTCACCATTACATCGGCAGTTTCCCTGATCAGCTCCTCATTGATATTCCAGGTAAAGGTATTCCAGGAATTCCACCCCATAGGCGGGGTAAGGCCAAGATATTTGTCATGCATTGCAAATCCTCCCAATCTGATTTTCATAGAATCACAGAGGGATTTCCCCTGCGTGGTCATTATAAGACCAGTACAGGGAAAAGTCAACGCAAATCCTGCTGCTTTCTCATGGTTCTCATGCAGCTGGTGCAGACCTTGAGCTTTCGCTTCCCTTTGGGCGTTTCCACTGTCATGGTTTGCAGATTGGGCTTCACCTTTTTGGAAGTACGCCCATTGATATACATTCTGTCATGGGCCACTTTTTTCCCGAAGGTAGTTGTTTTCCCGCAAATTTCACAACGCATTTTCATACTCCTTTCTGACTTTTCACGATCCTCTCCCAGTATAGGCGGGAACATCCTGCAAGGGCAAGCCAAAACACGATACAGAAATGAATAGAAGCAGACAAACTTCTGACAGAATCAAGATCGCGCTGGATTTTAGAAAGGAGCTGTTGTATCATAAGATAGCGACGGCCAACGCTGCCTCGGCCGCAGTTTTCATAGAAAAACCTGATAAGCAAAAGGGGGAAACCAAATCCATGACAGGCGACGTACAGCGTGCATAGCAAGGGCTATCGCACAAAAAACTGAATGCAGCGATAGTCTTTGCTCACCTAAACGAAATTTTTAGGAGGAGCAGCTATGCGCTATGTACGGGCTCAGGAATTACTGCCTGAGAGCTTATTGAAGGAACTGCAACAGTATGCTGATGGAGTT
Organism: uncultured Clostridia bacterium; assembly: GCA_947171615.1. Classification (GTDB taxonomy): domain Bacteria; phylum Bacillota; class Clostridia; order Oscillospirales; family Acutalibacteraceae; genus Acutalibacter. The sequence goes on along the minus strand of CAMVYG010000270.1, from coordinate 491 downwards.
TATCTCTATATTCCCCGAAAACAGGAAAATCGGCTTTCCTGGGGTGAAAGAACTCACAGCAAACAGGAAACAGCCCGGCGCAACGCCGCAATTTGGGCGGACGCAGTACAGGGCAATTCCCCTGCTGTGCTGGCAGAGCGATATTTCCTTTCGGAAAAGACCATCCGAAGGATTCTTTTGGAGGAGCGGAGAAAGCAAAAATAAATCGGTGGATTCTGCTGCCGAGCAGGTAAAATATAAAAACGGACGAAGCCAAATGGCTTCGTCCGTTTTGTTGCTTAAAAAATACTATGAAAGAAGTAAAATTACTTCAGCTCAACCTCAGCGCCGGCCTCGGTCAGCTTATTCTTCAGATCCTCAGCGTCGTCCTTGGAAACAGCTTCCTTCACGGTCTTGGGAGCGCCGTCAACCAGTTCCTTGGCTTCCTTCAGGCCCAGGCCGGTAGCTTCCTTCACAACCTTGATCACGTTGATCTTGTTGGCGCCAGCGGA
>CAMVYG010000269.1 GCA_947171615.1 uncultured Clostridia bacterium | reverse complement strand
TTTCTCAGGGCAGCGCCTGGGCTATCGTGTGCGATGGCATGGGCGGCGCTAACGGCGGCAATGTCGCCAGCGCCGTGGCGGCAAAGGAGATCAAGGAATTTCTGGTTGCCGGATTTGATGAAAATCTAAGCCGGGAGAATATCAAATCTTTGCTGCTGAACGCGGTGAGCAGTGCAAACCGCGCTGTCTATTCCATGGCACAGGAAAAAGAAGAACTGCAGGGAATGGGAACTACAGCGGTGGTACTTCTCGCCACAAAGGGGCTTTTGCATGTGGCTCATGTGGGAGACAGCCGCGCGTATTTGAAAAATAAGGACGGTCTCTCTCAAATCACAATGGATCATTCTTATGTGCAGGATCTTGTAAATATCGGGCAGATTACCCCGGAAGAAGCAAGAGTACACCCTCAGCGGAATATTATTACCAGAGCACTCGGCGGTCATGAGATCGTTCTGTGTGACTACTCTTACTTCGATTTTTCACCCGGAGATGTGGCACTGGCCTGTTCTGACGGCCTTTCAAACTATGTGAATGAAGAACAGCTTTCGGGATATATGGAAAAGTACGAACGGGACGGGAAAGCTCTTGTGGATCAGTTGATCGAATATGCCGTGAAGAGCGGCGGGTCTGATAATATCACGGTCGCAGTGATCCGAAACAGCTGATTTTGGGAGAATAGAGAAAGGTTAGGTAACTGAATATGGAAGATAGATTTATCGGAAAACGCCTGGATGGCAGATATGAGATTCACGATCTGATCGGCGTTGGCGGCATGGCCTATGTTTACCGCGCTTATGACCGGGTGGAGGATCGGTGGGTCGCCATTAAGATCCTCAAGGAAGAGTTTTCCAATAACAGCGAGTTTCTGCGCAGATTCCGCAACGAGTCCAGGGCCATCGCCATGCTTTCTCATCCCAATACCGTCAGGGTATACGATGTAAGCTTTGGCGATAAGATCCAGTACATCGTTATGGAATATATCGATGGGATCACTTTGAAGCAGTATATTGAGCAGGAAGGCGCCATTCGTTGGAATGAAGCGGTTCATTTTACCGCTCAGATTTTGATGGCTTTGGAGCATGCCCACAGCAAGGGGATCATCCACCGGGATATCAAGCCGCAGAATATCATGCTGCTGCAAAACGGCACCATCAAGGTAGCCGATTTCGGCATTGCCAGGTTCCTGCAAAGCGAAACTACCACCATGACGGATAAAGCCATAGGTTCCGTCCATTATATTGCGCCGGAGCAGGCCAGAGGCGATTATATCACCGACAAGGCGGACATTTACTCTGTAGGTGTAATGCTTTACGAAATGTTGACAGGGAAGCTTCCCTTTGAAGCGGACAATGCGGTGTCTGTAGCGCTGATGCAGCTTCAGGCAAAGCCCGTTATGCCCCGGGAGTTAAATCCGGCCATTCCCAGAGGACTGGAACAGATCACGATGCGCGCTATGGAAAAGAATCCCATGGACCGTTTCCAGTCTGCCGGAGAAATGCTGGACGATTTGGAAGAATTCCGCCGGAATCCCAATATCGTGTTTCGGTACGATCTGCAAACCGCGGTACCCTATGATTCTTCCCGAGGCATGGATTCCTATGATACTTCCCGCTTCACGCCTTCTTATGAGGATCATTATGAATATGAAGAGGAGCTGGTGCGCTCCCGCAGAAGCGCAAAGGGCGCTATGGTGATAAAAGGAATTATCGCCGCAGTGGTGATCGTTGGCATTATTTTCGGCGGCTTCTATTTGATGAACAACTGGGAAACTCTGCTGTCCGGAGGAGAGGTAGAGCAGGAAGTTGAAGTGCCCCAGTTTGAAGGGGAAATTTATCAGGAGATTATTGCCGACCAGACCTTGATTGAAAATTTCACCTTTAAGACACTGGAAGGCAACGATCCCGATAAACAGCCCGGCGAGGTTTTAAAGCAAACGCCCAAGGCCGGCATCATGGTAAAGAAAGGCCGTGAGATCGAGCTTACGATTAACGGAGAGATCAATAAGGTCGCTGTTCCCGAAGTGACAAATTATACGCAGGCAGACGCCATTGCTCTTTTGAAGCAGTATAATCTTGCTTATAAATCAGAAAATGTGGCTGATGACAATATCGAAGTGGGGAAGGTGGTTTCCACCGATCCTCCTGTTGGAACAGAGGTCAGCGAAGGCACGGTGATCACCCTGCGGGTCAGCAAAGGGCCGGCGAAGAAGAAAGTAGAGGTACCGGGCGGCCTTAAGGGAGACTTGATTTACAATGTTACCTCCAAGCTGGAGGATGCCGGTCTTGTAGTAGGAACCATTACGAAGGACGATAGCAGCACGCAGCCTAAGGACACGGTGATCAGCACCAACCCCGATTCTGGCAGTATGGTTTCGGAAGGCACGGTTGTGGATATTTTGATCAGTTCCGGCAAGGGATCTGCAAAGGATCTCAGCTATTCTGTGCCGCTGCCCGGCGATTTTGACCGTGATATTATCCTGAGCGTGTATCGAAATGGAACCCAGGTAGAAACCAGTACGGTAAATCCCGCCTATTCCGGCACATATCCCATTACCTTTACGGGAACCTCCGGCACGGAAACAGTGGTAATTGAGCTGGATGGGCAGAAATATCTGGAATTGGAATTTGACTATGATGCCCAGCAGGTCAGACCGGGAGAGATCATCGGATATGTGCCGCCCGATGATGGGAATTCTGATCCGGATGTTGGCGGTTCTGATGACGTCAATCCGTAAACGGCTATGAGAGAGTTGACTGGATTTGTACGAAAGGGAATCGGCAGCTTCTATTATGTAGAGGCCGACGGCATTGTGTATACCTGTAGAGCCAGGGGAAAGTTCCGCCGGGAAAGGATATCTCCCTATGCGGGAGATCGGGTCCGCATTTCCGTGGAAGAGAATAGAGAGGGAGCAATTGAAGAAATCCTTCCCAGAAAGAATTTTCTGGTGCGCCCACCTGTTGCCAATCTGGATCGATTGTTTGTGGTCACATCTGTCTGCGAACCGTCTCCCGAGCCGCTGATCATCGATAAAACCATTGCAGCGGCAGAAATAGGGGGAATAGAACCGGTACTGGTTTTTACCAAGACAGATTTGCAGGACGCTTCTTTCTGGCAGGAGCTTTATGCGCCGGTGGGAATTCCCTGCCTGGTGGTAT
>CAMVYG010000268.1 GCA_947171615.1 uncultured Clostridia bacterium | reverse complement strand
TTTTACGAGTCTGTCTGGTAGCTGTTTCTATCGTTTGTCTTTCTCTGCATCTAAAAAAGCCCGCCGCGCAACTAAAGCTTTATAGTTGCGCAGCGGGTGAAATTTTGCTTTGGAATGGAAACACAGATAAAGTCCTGTCCATCTTTTTCGCTCTGCGGCCCTGTGAATATTTCAAATTTGTTAAGAAATCGCCGTGCTTCTTGCAAGTGGGAAGGTTTTGTACTAATATAGGATATAGAAGTATAAGAAAGCCCATGAAAGCCACAGCCTTTTGAAGCCGTGGGAAGGAAAGGAAGTTTTTGATTTATGGCCTTAAAGCAGTTCAAAGCGGAATCGAAGCGATTGATGGATCTGATGATCAATTCCATCTATACCCACAAGGAGATTTTTCTGCGGGAATTGATCTCCAACGCCAGCGACGCCATTGATAAGCTCTATTACCGCACTCTGGAGGACGGCGATACCGGACTTTCCCGGAACGACTTTTTCATTCGGCTCGATCTGGATAAGGAGGCCCGTACCATCACCATTACCGACAATGGCGTGGGCATGACAAAGGAAGAGCTTGACAACAATCTGGGTGTGATCGCAAAAAGCGGCTCCCTTCAGTTCAAAAGTGATAAGGAAAAGAAGGAAGAGGTGGATATCATCGGCCAGTTCGGCGTGGGCTTTTATTCCGCCTTTATGGTAAGCGACTGCGTTACCGTGGAGAGTGTTGCCTTTGGCAGTGAGGAAGCATGGAAATGGGAGTCCAAGGGGCTGGAGGGCTACCAGATCAAGGCCGGAGACAAAACGGAGCGCGGCACGGTGATCACTCTGCACTTGAAGGAGGATACCGAGGAGGAAACCTACAGTGAGTTTCTGGAGCCGTACCGTATTACAGAGCTTGTGAAGAAGTATTCCGATTATATTCGCTATCCCATCCGCATGGAGCTGAAAAAGTCCCGGCGCAAGGAAGGAACAGGGGAAGAGGGGAAGCCCCCGGAGTATGAGACTTATTTTGAAGTGGAAACGCTGAACAGCATGACGCCGATCTGGAAGAAGGCGAAAAGCGAGGTTTCCGAGGAGGAGATGAACGTCTTCTATCAGGAGAAGTTTTACGATTGGCAGCCGCCCCTGCGGGTGGTGCGCACCTCTACTGAGGGCGCGGCCACGTACAGCGCCCTGTTGTTTTTCCCGAAAACCGCTCCCATGGATTATTACACCAGAGAGTACGAAAAGGGCTTGCAGCTCTATGCCAGCGGCGTACTTATCATGGAAAAATGTGCGGATCTTCTGCCGGACTGTTACAGCTTTGTAAAGGGGCTGGTGGATTCTCAGGATCTTTCCCTGAACATTTCCAGAGAAATGCTCCAGCACGACAGGCAGTTAAAGCTGATTGCCGCCCGGCTGGAAAAGAAGATCACCTCCGAGCTTACCTCTATGCTCAATAATGAACGGGAAAAGTATGAGGAGTTTTTCCACAGCTTCGGCTTGCAGCTGAAGTACGGTATGTACGACCATTATGGCGCCAAGAAGGACGAATTGAAGGATTTGATGCTGTTTGTCTCTTCCGAAGAGAAGAAGCTTGTCACCCTGAAGGAGTATGTGTCCCGTATGAAGCCGGAACAGACCGTGATTTATTACGGCTGCGGCGAAACGGCGGAGCGCATTCTCAGCCTGCCCCAGGCAGAGGCTATTCGGGAAAAGGGCTATGAAATGCTGTGTCTCACCGACAATGTAGATGAATTTGCCCTGAAGGTTTTGGGAAAATATGAGGAGAAGGAATTCCGCAATATTTCCGCCGATGATCTTGATCTGGAAACAGAAGAGGAAAAGGAAAAGATAAAGGAAACAGCGGAAAACAGCAAGGAGCTTCTGGAAGCTATGAAGGAAGCGCTGGGGGATAAGGTAAAGGAAGTAAAGATTTCCGGCAAGCTGAAAACCCATCCGGTGTGTCTCTCCACAGACGGTATGATCTCCACCGAAATGGAAAAGGTGTTAAACGCTATGCCCGCCGGGGAAAAGGTGAAGGCTCAGCGGGTGTTGGAGCTTAACCCTGACCACGCCGTGTTCCAAAAGCTGAAGTCCCTGTGTGAAACTGACCGGGAAAAGCTGAAGCTTTATGCAGAGCTTCTGTATGACCAGGCTTTGCTGATGGAGGGCATTGCCATTGAAGACCCGGTAGCCTTCTCCCAGAAGATCTGTGAGATCATGTAAAAAAGAGAGGAAACCAGTATGAATCAGTATCCGTATGAGCCCTATCCGGGCCAGGGTGTTCCGCCTCAGCCCCAGGCTCCTGCTTATGGCTGGCAGGGGAGTGCGCCCCAGCCTGTGCCGCAGTGGGGAACACAGCCCCAGGCAGCCCCTGTGCCTCCTGCCTTTGGAGGCTATGCGCCAACCGGCTGCCCGCCGGTTTCCGGCCCGGCTGTCTATGGGCAGCCGAATGCCGTTCCAGCTCCGGACTTCTATCCGCCCTCTCCGCCGCCGGCGTATACTCAGCCTGTATACGCCCAGCCTCTGTACGCGGCGCCTCCCTTTGCACTGAAGCAGGATAGCAATCCCAGACTGACGGGTGCGTCAAAAACTTTTAATCGGCTGTGCCTGGTGGTGCTGCTGCAAACAGCGGCGGCATTTCTATTTGAGATGCCTTTAGTGGCTTTGCTGATTTCCCAGGGGATCAATATATATACTGATTCCCTGGCTTTCCAGTGGCTTACCACGGCAATGGTGCCGCTGTCTACCGCTTTACCTTTCCTGATTTATTTGCGGATCGGTCACAAGGAAACCGGAGACTATCTGAAATTTGAAAAGGTGGGCTTTGTCACAGCATTGCTCTGTGTGCTGGGCGGTCTTGGCCTGTGCCTGCTGGGAAATTTCCCGGCCTTTGCCATTCAGAATTTTTTCAGCAGCTTTGGTTATGAGCCCGCCTCCGCTGCAACTCAGGAAACCAAGAGCATGGCAATGCTTGTTCTGGAGCTGCTTTCCACTGCGGTGCTGGTGCCGGTAATGGAAGAATTCGCGTTCCGCGGCGTGTTGCTTTCTTCTCTGCGGAAATATGGCGCCGGTTTTGCCATTTTTGCTTCTGCCTTTGTCTTTTCTTTGGTGCATATGGATTTTTCCAATGTTGTATTTGCTTTTATTGCCGGTTTGGTGTTCGGCTTTCTGTATGTAAAAACCGGAAATTTGTGGATCTCCATC
>CAMVYG010000267.1 GCA_947171615.1 uncultured Clostridia bacterium | reverse complement strand
GCAATATGGTGGGCATTGCGGCTGGCCTTGCCACCTGTGGGAAGATCCCCTTTGCGGCAAGCTTTGCCATGTTCTCCGCCGGCCGTGCCTTTGAGCAGGTGCGCAACTCTGTAGGCTACCCTCATTTGAATGTGAAGATCGTAGGCTCTCATGCAGGTATTTCCGTAGGAGAGGATGGCGCTACCCATCAGTGCTGCGAGGATATCGCCCTGATGCGTGCGATTCCCGGTATGGTAGTGCTGAACCCGGCGGATCACTATGAAATGCAGGCGGCCGTGAAAGCGGCGGCGGAATATACAGGCCCTGTGTATCTGCGTTTGGGCCGTTTGGCAGTGGAGAGCGTTCACAATAACGAGGACTATCGGTTTGAGATCGGAAAGGGAATTACCCTGCGGGAAGGCGAGGATATTACCATTGCCGCCACCGGACTGATGGTGGGGGAGGCTGTAAAAGCCGCCGATTCTCTGAAAGCACAGGGAATAGGTGCCCGTGTGCTGGATATCCATACCATAAAGCCTTTGGATACCGAGCTGCTTCTGAAAGCGGCAAAGGAAACAGGGCACATCATTACCGTGGAAGAGCACAGTGTGATCGGCGGTTTGGGAGAAGCGGTCGGCTCTTTCCTTGGGGAAGCTTGTCCCACACCGGTTACTAAAATCGGTGTGCAGGACGTGTTTGGCCACTCCGGCCCTGCTGTTGACCTTTTGAAGGAGTTCGGCCTGAGTGCGGAAAATATTGAAGCCACTGTGAAAAAGGCGCTGGGAAAATAAAGCTGTTCTGAAAAGCCTCAGAGATCCTGAGGTTTTTTCAATGAGGAATACGGCTTTTTTCGGAGTACGGTTTCCCGTGAGAGAATGGAGTTCAAAGAGGAAAATACAGCTTGCTTTGAAAAAGAGTTTCAGGAGTGATCGAAATGAGGAAAGGATTTGCCCTGTTTCTTGCATTTCTGCTTTTGCTGGTTCCGACAAAAGCATGGGCTGCGGAGACCTGTGAAAATGTGGAAACAGCCTTTAACGCCAAGGTACCCTTTGCTACGGTGCAAGCCAGATGCGCGGGCGGTACGAACTATTTAAGCAAATACGGTGTAACCAGGAAAAGGGTAATAGCGGAGCTTACCGCCCATGAAAAGGACGGCTATTATCTGGGAACCCCCTATATCGGGGGAGATTGGCAGTCTCCCCGGGGGGATCCTTCTTATAATGGCACGCCGGGCATGAACTGTACCGGGTTTCCTTCATATGTTTTGCGCAAGTGCGGTTTGAATGCGGAAATGGCAATGAAGGATATTCGAAAAGGAAGCTACCATAATTGGGGCAGCAGCAAAAAGTACAGTGTTCTTGCGGCAGCCAGCAATTATATGACTTTGGTGGAAAAGGGAAAGCTGGTTGCCTATGCCTATGAAAGCCGGGAGGCCTTGCTGGCTGGTGGAAAATGTGAGAAGGGCGATATTATTCTTCGCTTTTGGACAGATAATTTCGGTCCCGGCGACTATGACAATCACATGATGATCTTCTGGGGCTCCAGACCCAATGAAAATAAAATATGGCACAGCGCCACAGGCGGGAATCAAATCGGCTCCATGATCCCGGGAAACGGCGCGACCTTTGTGCTCATTAAGTTAGAATCCCCTGCGAAAAATGTGGCCGGGTTCCGGGACGTGTGGGATAACGACTGGTATGCCGAGGCGGTGCAGTATATGAAGGATACCGGTCTGATGAGCGGCATAGAGGAAACGGTATTTGCGCCTCAGGGAATCACTACAAGAGGGCAGTTTCTTGCTGTTTTATGGCGAATGGCCGGAAGACCGGAGCCGTTGTCACAGGCAATGGAGTTTTCCGATGTGCAGCCGGAGCAATACTATGCCAAGGCGATTTCCTGGGCAAGAGAAAAAAATATTGTGGCCGGCTATGAAGATGGCACCTTCCGTCCCGGAGAAACCCTGCTTCGCCAGGATATGGCGGTGATTTTATATAATTACTGTAACAGTATGGGGTTAAGCACAGACGCTTCCGCAGACCTTTCCAAGTACCAGGATGTGGGAAAAATCGCGCCTTATGCCCGGATCGCCATGAAATGGGCTAATGCGGAGGGGCTGATAGCAGGAATCTCAGCGACTACCCTTTCTCCGATCTCTTTCGCCCTTCGCTGCCAGACTGCGGCGATTCTGATGCGTTTTCAAAAAAGCCTGCCCCAGGAACCGATCCTCTGAAGCGTAAAAAAACGGTAAAAAGCCGGTGTCTTGCAGAAAAAGGTTAAAAACTGTAAAAATAGAACTGTGGGACAGCTCTGTAGGAGCTGTCCCACTGTTCTATTTTGGTTATATTAACAAGTTGAAATTTGCCGTATACCACTGCATATCCACGTTGTTTGCGGTGCAGTTTAGGAACGAACAATAAATTGCAAATAACCGATCAGCGGTTATTAAGCTCCGCATATTGCAGAAGGTTTCTGCAAAGATAGAGCACCAGAAGCGAGACGGGAATATTGAGCGCGATGATCCCCAGGAACAGCCCCAAAAAGCCAGGAAGCGGGGCAATGGTCATCAATACTGCGCCGAGAACAATACCGGGAACAGCCATCAGCAGCAGCGCCAGGAAATAGAAAAACATAATCAACACCTTGGAGCTTACCATGCCGAATACCCGTTCTACCAATACGTTGCCGGCGGTGAACAGCAGGGAAAAGGAGATCCTTGCCAGAATGCAGAATGCCGTATCCAGCGGGGAAGCATTTATAATAAAGGCCACCGGTACAAAGATGATCACGGCTTCCAGCGCATCGTTCCAAAGACTTTCCTTGATGGCATAGAGCAGCTTTTTTAACGGAGGTTCCGGAATGAGATAGAGGTATGGCTTCATCAGCTCCCGGTTAAACCTGCCCAAAGCGGTGGAAAAAATCTGCATATAGGTGCCCATGGAAAATACGCTGATAATTGCGGCTTCCTCAAATTCCCGCATGAAGAAAGAAACGGCGATGATGCAGATCACGAAAATCAAGGATATGTTGGAAAGAAAGAAGATGCCGGAACGCCGGTTTTCCACAGCATGCTTGTAATAGATGGCGCTTGCGCCCCGGCCTTTTCCCAGCCCAATTCTGCCTACACGCACCTTTTTAGGCACTGCCTCGTTTAATTGTCCTTCCTTTTGGGCAGTAATGGCCGATTGCGCTGTTTCGGCGGTTTGCAGAACATCTTCATA
>CAMVYG010000266.1 GCA_947171615.1 uncultured Clostridia bacterium | reverse complement strand
CATCTGCGGTGCCACCTAAATTCGCCGAAAACGAAATTGCGAAAGCAATTTCATTTTTTGCGCGCCTCATTCGCGTACATTCATACGCTAGCTGCTGTAACGGTCAGCCTCCGTCCTTCCTAATGCCGGGATATAAAAAAACTCTCAGCTTCGGTCGGCCCTCACAGGTCCATTCCCATTTCGCCGTACCGCCGTGCTTCCACCAAAAACAGCGTCCGCTGTCCTTTCACGACTCTCTTTAGATACAGACTTGAAATAGTACTACTCCTGCTCACAGGTGTTTTATGATTCTGATTTGTAGTTACTATAGCACGGAGCATTTTTATTGTCAAGAACAAAATGCAATTTTTATTACATGAAAATGCTACCACAAAACTTGAAAAAGCAAGAAGTACTTTTGTGCAGAGCTGGAAAAGCTTGAAACTTGTCGGTTCTTTTGCTATAATCGACTTGTGCAGGAATGCACAGGAGCTTGCCATAGTGGTAGGCGGTTACGCCCTCTGTCAAAGGAGGGACCTTCTTTTGTCCCTCCATGTGAAAGGGGGGAATGCCAATGAACATAGCGGCAGCAGAGTACATTGAGCAGTGCCTTGCGGTACTTGTTGCAATACTCAAACTGTTTTATATGATTTATATGGACATAAAAAAGAAGTAAACCGCCACTGTCCAAGGTATCGGTTTACTTCTAACCTAACCGAGGGCTAACCGTCTATCGGCAAGCTCTCTCTGTATCTTCATTATAGCGAGAAAACGGAAAAATGTCAATATGGAAGCAATCAAATTCACGACTTCCCGACCATGCTGGTCAGACAATCGCAAGCTGCATAATCCGCAAAAATATGCCGGGTTTTGCCGGATGTCAGCCCTTTTCTGCTTTTTCAGGCTTGCCTTGCTGCAAATACTCCTCCACCCGATACCGGGGGCGGGCCTTGACCTCGCTGTAAATTTTTCCGATATAGCCCCCTACAACTCCCAGGCACAGCATTTGCAGACCGCCCAAAAGCCAGATGGAGCAGACAATGGCTGTCCAGCCGGAGACAGCCAAGCCGGCAAAATAGGAGATCAGGGCATACAGCAGCCCGAACACGCTGAGAATGGAAATGAGGATTCCCAGGTTGGAAATGAGCTTCAGGGGCTTTACGCTGAAGCTGGTGACGCCGTCTAAAGCCAACGCGATCATTTTCTTCAGCGGGTATTTGGATTCCCCGGCAAACCGTTCGTGCCGGTCATAGTACACATAGTCGCTGCGGTAGCCGATCAGCGGCACCATGCCCCGGAGGAACAGATTGACTTCCCTGTATTCGGAAAGCCCCTCCAGGGCCCGCTTGCTCATCAGGCGGTAGTCAGCATGGTTAAATACCACATCTACGCCCAGCCCTTTCATCACCTTATAGAAGCCCTCGGCGGTGGTGCGCTTGAACCAGGTATCGGTTTCCCGCTTGTTTCGCACGCCGTACACCACATCGCAGCCGTCCAGGTATTTTTGCACAAACTCGTCCAGTACCTCGATATCATCCTGCAAGTCGGCATCCAGGCTGATAGCGCAGTCGCAGCGCTCCATAGCGGTCATCAGGCCGCAGAGCAGGGCGTTTTGATGGCCCCGGTTATGAGCCAGCTTTACCCCCTCCACCAGAGAATTCTCCCCATGGAGCCGGGAGATCAACTCCCAGGTTTTATCCTTGCTGCCATCGTCCACCAGGAGCATTCGGCTTTTTTCTCCGGCCAGTCCGGCGCTTTGCATGGAATGCAGCTTGTCCGTCAGGCGACGTACCGTTTCCGGCAGCACCTCTTCTTCATTGTAGCAGGGGATTACAAAATACACAGTTGGGAGCATACGCTGATTTTCCTTTCTTTCCATACAAATGGTCATAAGTGATCAATCCTTAAAGTGTTCGGGGAAATTGGTCTGTTCCGAAACCTCCCTGGCTTCCTCCGGCGGCTCTTCCGAAGGAAGCTCCTCATTGGCAGGCGCTATAGCTTCCCTGGAAAACTGCGGGATCATAGCGCCGGGATGAAGGAAGGTGGCATTTTTGCTTTTTGCGTACTCAGAGAACCGGCGTGCGTGCAGCGCACCCACAGGCTGAGGCCGGGGGCCGGGTGTTTGAAGACGGCGCACCAGCACCAGATAGGCGACCAAAAGCGCCAGGGAAAGCAGGGTAAGCAGAATACCGGAAAGCAGGCCGGGAGTCCGGTAGGTGAATTCAATGACCACCTTTTCTCCCTGGGGAACCTTAACCGCCATAAATCCCACATTTGCCCGGTAAATTTCCGTATCCTCTCCATTGACCTTTGCAGTCCAGCCGGGCTCATAGGGGACGCTGAAAAACTGCACGGCTTCCCGGCTGCTGCTGAGCTCCGCGGTAAAGCCTGTAGAGGTATACTGGAAGGAGGAGCATGCGGTTTTTGTCCTGTCTTTGCAATCCTCCAGATATTTTTCCTCGGTAAAGCGGCGATCGTTTTCGGGAAGCTCCGCAAGCAGGGAAGAAAAGTCTCTTTGTACATTGTCTTCCAGTACGATGGCCCGAAGCATGGCCCGTTCCCGGTCTGCTTTGCTCAGGGTTTCGTAATCGCTGCGGGTCAGGTAATAATTGTAGGAAAAGCCCATGGGAATATAATACTCGTTTTCCCAGATGTCAAATCCGTTGGCATTTCCATAATAAACCCAGCCGGGCATCTGCGGCTCGGCGGCGTCTTCTCCTGCAAAATAGTCGCTGTCGTGATCGTCGTCAAACAGCCAGTGAACGGAGGTCAGTCCCCGCAGGGCGTAATGGGTGGTATCGGGCCGGGAAGCCACGTCTCTGGTGACGCCGATGGATTCATAAAATTCCATTACAGAACCCGGCACAATGCTGTGAAAGGCCTGAATGGAGGGAATCTGCCAGAACATGGCGGAATTGTCGGTGGATTCATAAAAATCTGAGCGGCATTGCTGCAAATCCGGAAGATCGATATCCTTTCCGCCGTTTAAGGCATAGGGGATCAGGTGATCCCAGGTGTAGTCGGACTGGGTTTTTCCCAGGGCAATAAAGAAAATGGAGTAAAATACCGTGACTACCGCCAGCGCCGAGCTGAGGGCGCGGTAAAAGGCCCGGCGGCTCTTGCGACAGAAAGTAAAAACATAGATCAAAGCTGCCAGGGAAATCATGGCAGTGGCAACATAGGTCCAGAACCGGGTGGGGTACTGCGCCAATCCCACAGCCCCGTTGTTTTCTCCGGCCACGGGTTCCGCA
>CAMVYG010000265.1 GCA_947171615.1 uncultured Clostridia bacterium | reverse complement strand
GACAATAGCGGTCAATCAAATCCTCTCGAACCAGAGGCTGTACGATAGAAGCGCCGCCGCAGATCCAGACGGTCTTTCCCGGCTCCTGCCGTAAACTCCTGATCAGATCACAGGGGGCCTGCCGCGAAAAGAAAATTTTCTCCGATTCCATGGCTGGAACCGCCCTATGGGTAATGACATAGGTAGTAAGCCCCTGATACACCCAAGCATCAGGCGACAGCTCCGTGACGATCTGATGATAGGTGTTCCAGCCCATCACCACGGTATCCACATTTTTGATAAAACGGTCATAAGAACCGTCGCTTTCCGGCGATTCCGCTTCCTGCCCTGTCAGCCAGTCCACGCTGCCGGCAGTATCTGCGATATAGCCGTCCGCACTCATCGCAATGTAAAGCTCTACTGGTCTCATTGTCAAGATTCCTTTCCCGCGGCAGTGCAACTACTCTATTACGATCTGCGCACCATTGGGGTCCGCGCTGAGGATTTCTACCCGCCAGCCGGTAATTCCCTTTTCCGCCAGATGGGTCATGCAGTTTTTTCCAAAGGCCTCTGCTTCTCCGGCGTCCACCATGGCAATAATGGTAGGGCCCGCGCCGCTGACATAGGTGCCGAGAGACCCCAGCTCATAGCTCATGCGGAACACATTGTCGTAATTTTCGATCAGACCGGAGCGGTAAGGCTGATGGATCCGATCCTGAACCGCCACTCTCAGATTATGCAGCTCCCCGGAAAACAGAGACGCCGTCATCAAGCCGGAGCGGGAGAGATTATAAACCGCGTCTTCCCTGGAATATTCTTTCGGCAGAGCGGCACGGGCTTGTTCCGTTTTCAATTCAAAGGGCGGGATCATCACGGCAAAACGAATTTTATCGCTGACAGGAACGCTGACACTATACACTCGCTCCCCCTCCATGGCAGAGGCCACCAGGCCACCGGAAAGCGCCGGGCTGGTATTATCCGGATGCCCCTCGATCTTCGCCGCAAGGTGGATCAGATCCTGCTGAGAAAGAGGGTTGCCCATAAAACGGTTGGCGCCCAAAATTCCCGCCACAATACAGGCCGAACTGCTGCCCAGCCCCCGGGCCAGAGGAATATTATTTTCCTGCACGATCTTCAGCCCCGGCAGCTTTTTGCCGCAGATCTCATAAAGGTGGCTGGCTGCCCAGAAGATCAGGTTGCTGCTGTCGGTGGGAACCTGCACATCGTCTGTACAGGTGATCTCCAGCGAATCGGATTCCTCCATCCACACCCTGTTTTTCATGGTCAGGGCAATGCCCAGGGAATCAAAGCCGGAGCCTAAATTCGCACTGGTAGCAGGCACATCAATTCGAATCATAAAAAGCGTCCTTCCTTCGGAAATTGCGGGTGATCTCTCACCGGGAAGCCCGCCCACAGACAGGCGGCAGCGTTGTTCAGACACAAAACAACAAAGTATTACCGGAAAAATGCCAATTTATTTCCACTCAATAATCGGATATGGCAATATGGTTTTTCACAATCAGGCCGGCTGCTTCCAGCTTTCCGATCAATTCTTTGAGCTGTACGGGGGTGATCTCCGTTACCGTAAAGCCCACTTCCCCCGGCGTTTCCTCCTTGCGGATCAAACGCACCGGAGATGGAGCGATGGCTTCCACCTTATGAAAGGCGGCGTCGGAATCTGTTTCTCCCTGCACACGCAGGAACACGTTCTGCGGGATCTCCTCAAAGGAAGCCACATAGTCCTCCTTTGCGTCCTCCCAGAACAGGTATTTGCGGGCCTTCATATGCTTTACGCAGTCGATCACATCCGCCACCACCGCGCTGGCGGTAGGAAGCTTTCCCGCACCCTTGCCGTAAAATACCACGTCTCCCGTGGCGTCTCCCCGCACCAGAATGCCGTTGAACACATCGTCCACATTGGCAAGCTGGCTTTCCCGGCTGACAAACATGGGCGCTACCATAATATGTATTTTTCCGTTTTCCAGCATCTTCACTTCGCCGATCAGCTTGATGACGCCGCCCCAAGCCTTGGCATAGCCCACATCTGACAGGGTGATCCTGGTGATCCCTTCCGTGTGAACGCTTTCGGGATACACATGGGTTCCAAAGGCCAGAGAAGCCAAAATGCAGATCTTCCGGCAGGCCTCCGCGCCTTCCACATCGGCTGAGGGGTCACGCGCCGCGTAGCCCAGCTGCTGGGCCAGCTTCAATGCCTCTTCAAAATCCATATGATCCCGGATCATTTTCGTCAAAATGAAATTGGTGGTACCGTTTAAGATACCGGCGATCTCGCCGACCTCATTGGCAGCCAGGCACTGGCTGATGGGGCGGATGATGGGAATTCCCCCGCCTACGCTGGCTTCAAACAGGAAATTCAGATTGTTCCTCTGAGCAATGGCCAGCAGTTCCGCTCCCTTGGCGGCAACCAGCTCTTTATTGGAGGTGACCACGCTTTTTCCGTTTTCCAGACAGGCCTTTACATAGTCAAAAGCAGGGTGCAGCCCGCCCATGACCTCCACTACAATTTTTACCTCGGGATCATTCAGGATCAGGTCAAAGTCCTTTGTAAAACGATCCGCATAAGGCAGATCGGGAAACTCCCGCAGATCCAGAATGTATTTGACCTGTATTTCTTCTTTCGCCCGGCGGGCAATGCTTTCGCTGTGCTCTGTGAGCACCTCCAAAACCCCGGAGCCCACAACGCCGTGGCCCATTACCGCAATAAACGCCATAAACGCTTTTCCTTCCTTTCCCGCGAAGCTCTAAGCGACAGTTTCTGCTTAGCGGTCCATAATGCTTTCGATCTTTATTACGCCGTCCACCTGCTTTAAGTTTTCCAGCAGCTCATCGGCAGAAATTTCCATATGGGCAATTCGGGCTGAAACAGATACAAAAGCCCGGCCCATCACCGGAATATTCTGATTTACCGTAAGAATGTTGGCCCCCGCCCGGTAAAAGACCGTAAGAAGGCTTACCAGCACACCTGTGCGGTCTGTAAGCATTGCCTGAACCGTCAAAATTCCGGCAGGGTTCTGCTTGGTATAGGGAAACACCGATCCCCGGTATTTGTAATAGACACTGCGGGAGATTCCCGCCATGCGCACCGCTTCCGAGGTGTTTGCCGCCTCCCCGCTTTCCAGCAGGGCATTGGCATGCACTACCTTTTGGTAGATTTCCGGCAGCACGCCGCTGTTCACAACCAAATAAGAATCTTTTTTCATTGTCCACCTGTTAATCACGATTGTCTTTTCACAATGAACAGTTT
>CAMVYG010000264.1 GCA_947171615.1 uncultured Clostridia bacterium | reverse complement strand
CATGTGTCCTCAGCATTTGCCTATTATCCGGCATTTGCAGGAAGTGGCAAAGCACTACGGGAAATAGTTGTTAGCTGTTAGCTATTAGTTGTTAGAAAAAAGTGCTCCAGGCATTTGCCTGGAGCACTTTTTGTTTGTATCTCAGCCAGCCTTACTCTAACAACTAACAACTCACAGCTAACAACTACTTATGGTACAACTTATTGGTCTGATATTGAGGCTCGCTTGTGAGATTCACGCCCAGGCGGCGGAAAATATTTTCATCTACCTGGGAAAGCAGTACGGTGGAGTGGGCTTCGCACCCACGCAGCCGGGGAAGCTGGCGCAAAGCAAGCTCCGCCGTGGGATTGGTGGCCGCGCAAATGGAAAGGGCAATGAGGATCTCATCTGTGTGCAGACGGGGATTTACGCTGCCCAAATGGGTGGTTTTCAGCTTTTGCAGAGGCTCGATAATAATGGGAGAGATCAGGTGGATATCCTTCTGAATGCCGCCTAAAGCTTTTAAGGCATTTAAGAGCACCGCAGAGGAAGCCCCCAGCAGCTCGGAGGTTTTTCCGGTAACGATCCGTCCGTCCGGCAGCTGGATGGCGGCAGCGGGCAGCCCGGTTTCTTCCGCGCGCTCCAGGGCGGGGGTGACCACAGCCCTGCTTTCCGGGGAAATACCGGACTGGTTCAATAAAAGCTCCAGCTTGTACACGGTTTCATCGCTGTCGCTGCCCCGGCGCTGCCCGCACAGGGCGCTGTAGTACCGGCGGATGATCTCCTGCCGGGCGGCCTCGCAGCACACCTCATCGTCTATGATGCAGTTTCCCGCCATGTTTACCCCCATGTCTGTGGGAGATTTATAGGGGGATTCCCCGGCGATTTTTTCCAGCATGGCGTTGAGTACCGGGAATACTTCTACGTCCCGGTTATAGTTTACGGCTGTTACGCCGTGTGCTTCCAAATGGAAGGGGTCGATCATATTCACATCGTTCAAATCGGCGGTGGCTGCCTCATAGGCCAGATTCACCGGATGCTTCAGGGGAAGGTTCCAGATGGGGAAGGTTTCAAATTTGGCATAACCGGCATGTACGCCCCGCTTGTATTCATGATAAAGCTGGCTTAAGCAGGTAGCCATTTTTCCGCTGCCGGGGCCGGGAGCCGTTACCACGATCAGGGAACGGCTGGTTTCCACATAGTCGTTTTTGCCGAAGCCCTCATCGCTGACGATCAGGGGAATATTGGAGGGATAGCCGGGAATGGAATAGTGGCGGAACACCTTGACGCCCAGAGATTCCAGCCGCTTTTGAAAGGCTTCCGCCGCAGGCTGGGCGGCATATTGGGTAAGCACCACGCTGCCCACGGTAAGCCCGATCTCCCGGAAGGAATCGATCAGCCGGAGCACGTCCACATCATAGGTAATGCCCAGATCGCCCCGCACCTTGTTTTTCTCAATGTCGGAAGCGTTTATCACGATCACGATCTCCGCCTGGTCCTTTAATTCCAGCAGCATTTTTACCTTGCTGTCCGGCTCAAAGCCCGGCAGTACCCGGGAAGCGTGAAAATCGTCAAACAGCTTTCCGCCGAATTCCAGATACAGCTTTCCGCCGGACTGCTTGATCCTTTCCCGAATTTGCTGTGACTGCATTTCCCGGTATTTTGCGTTGTCGAACCCTGCCTTCATCCTCATCATTCCCCCGATAGTAGACGTTGGATACTGGACGCTGGATGCTGGACAAGGGCTTTCAAATAACAGCGCTTCGCTGACAATGCCCTTATCCAATATCCAGAATCTAGCATCTAATATCCAGTATATCATAACTGTGTCAAAAAGAGAAGATTTCTGGAGGAAAACTTCTTGCGGTTTTTGCCGGCCCGTGCTAAAATGCGAAAAGCGCCGATTTTCGGCGGGAAAGGAACGTGAGCTTCGATGAATGAAAAGGAAATTGCGGAGATCCGCCGCCGGTTTCGCTCAGAAAAGAGCAATATCACCCATATCCGGGGCTGCTATGTCAATGAAAAAGGTGAGATCGTATCAGAATTTGACCAGCCCCTTGCCACGCTTCCCCAGGAGGAGACAGAAGAAATGCTGGCCCTGCTTCGCCGGGTTCTTTCCGGCACGCCGGGGCGAAATCTGGCAGAGCTTTCCTTCTCCACCCAGCAGGTGGTTGACAGTGAGGAGCACCGGCTTCTGATGGCGCTGCGGGAATCCTCTCTGCGAAACGAAGAAGCGGTGGGAGCTTTTTTCCAGCGAATCATAGGTTCCTTCTCCACAGAGGGCACGTATTTGATCTTGCTGGCCTGTGAGACTTATGACGTGCCTTACCGCGCCAAGGACGGCTCCCGGCAGGAGGATGCTTCCCAGGAAGTGTATTCCTATATTTTGTGCGCTCTCTGCCCGGTAAAGTCCACGAAGCCCGCCCTGAGCTATGACGTGCCGGAAAACGCATTCCGCAGCCGCCTGCCGGACTGGCTGGTGGCGTCTCCCGAAGCAGGATTTCTGTTTCCCGCTTTTCAGGACCGCTCCGCCGATATTTACAGCGCTCTGTATTACTCTAAAGACCCGGCGGAGAACCATCCGGAGCTCATCGACGCGGTATTCCGCCTGGAAGCCCCCATGCCCGCCGCCACCCAGAAGGAAACCTTCCATGCGGTTATGGTAGAGGCTCTTTCGGAGGATTGCAGCTATGACGTGGTGCAGGCGGTGGATACCCAGCTGCGGGAAATGATTCAGGAGCATAAGGACAACAAGGAAGAGGAACCGCTGGTGCTTTCCAACCGGGCAGTTCGGGAGGTGCTGAATTCCTGCGGCGTGTCGGACGAGCATGTGGAGGCCTTTGGAAAGAAGCTGGAAGAGGAATTTGGGCCGGACATGGAGCTGCGTCCCCAAACTCTGGTAGATAACAGACAGCTTCAGGTATGCACGCCCGATGTAAAGATCCAGATAAATCCGGAAAAAAGCGATCTGCTGGAAACCAGGATCATCGATGGAGCAAGGTATATTCTGATCCGCGCCGGAGAAGGCGTGGAAGTAAACGGCGTCCCGATCCGCATTGTTTAGATGCCAGATGCTTGATACTGGATGCTGGAGAAGGGAATTTCGTTGTTAGGTATTAGCCGTTAGAGAAAAGAATAAAGGCTTTTGCACCTGCTGGGGAATAGAATCGCAAAAAAGCGCCGGAAAATCCGGCGCTTTTTTTGTAACCTTTCGATCAGTAATTTTCCGCTTTAATTTGGAAATAGGCCTGGGGATGAGCGCACAC
>CAMVYG010000263.1 GCA_947171615.1 uncultured Clostridia bacterium | reverse complement strand
GCTCTTCGTTTCTTGTCATGGAAATATTGTTCAGAAGGATCACATCGCTGACGTTTTTTTCTGCCGCCAGGTCGGAAATATCGCCGTCATAATAGCGGTAGTCCACCACATAGATGGTCTGGTAATGGTCTACCAGGAAGGGGATAAACACATTGCCGAAGGATTCCTTCACCACAAGACAGGCGGAGCCGTCGGAAAGATCGCTGTTTACGATCTCCTCATAAGGCTGGTCGGCGGCGCAGAAGATCAGATACTTGTTTTCCGTACTGTAGTCCGTACCGTCCTGGATCACAGGCCAGTCCTCGATGGTGTTGCCCTCCGAGTCGGTATAGGAAAGGGAGGCGTCGGCTTTGGAGCGGTAGACGTCCACCGTGTCGGGATGGTTCGCCATATCGTCGTTGGGGGACTCGGAATAGAAGCTGCCCAAAAATCCGTCATAGGAAGACTTTTCGTAGTCCTCCAAAGCGTTTGGCGTGATGCCCTTTGCCTTGCAGAATTCTACATAGGCATAATAGGCACCCAACTGTGTCCAGTGATGATCGGTACGGAAGTAAAGGTATTCGTTGTTGTGCAGCTTCAGAGCATCAAAAATAGAAACGGTCTTTACTTCGGGATTGATGGCGGCCATGGAGGAGTACATGTAGTTGATGGCCTTGTTCTGATCCTGGCTGTTGACTTCGTTCTGCTCCAGATAGCTTTCCGGCAGTGTGATGTCTATGCTGGTGGGTACGATCATGTTGTAAAGAGTAGCGGAACTCAGCTGCTTTTCCGCGTCACAGACGGTGGTGATATAATCATTGGCCCGTTCTTCTACAAAATTATAGTATTCATAGCCGGTGTCCCCGATTTTCAGCAGCGTACCCAGCTTCTCCGCGGAGCCCGAGGGGATCTTTTCCGGGGGTGGAGTCAGGGCAGCCTGGGAACTGACTCCAGAGGAAGGCGTGCTGCTGGGGGTGGAAGCTATACCGGAGGAAGTAGAGGAAGATAGGGAGGATGCAGGCTCCTTTTCCCCATTGCCCTTTCCTACCAGCGTTACGATCAGCACGATCGCCACGATCACAACGATCAAAATCAGGGAAAGATACAGGAAAGGAGGAGGACCGCTCTTTTTTCTGTTATTGCGCCCATTCGGCTGTAGAGGAGCCCTGCGCCTGGTAGAAGGCATAGAGGGATTCCTGCGGCGAACATACTCTCTTTCCATAACAAAACATCCTTTCCATTCCCTATGGATTTTATAGTAAAATTAAGTATTGTACAAGGTTTAATAAGCTTAGCTTCCAGTAAAGGGCGTGTCGGGAATCGCGTCACCCTGTTCTACTTCACCGTGAATCTCTACGGAACGAAGCCCATAAAGGGAGCGAACCTTCTTATTGGTTTCCAGAAAGGCATCCCGCCCTGGAAAGGTGTCGGAAAACCAGTCGTCAATTCCCCGGAAATAGGTGCCGTTTAAAAGACTTTCCACAGAAAATTCGGGAAAAGCAGTGAGCTCCCGTTTTTCCTGAAGAGATACGGTGGGACGCAAAGGAAGGAGAAAGGAAGCTACCATGCCGCAGAGAAGAACAGAAAAAAACAAAACAGCCTTGATCCGGGAACCCCGCTGATGTTCTTTTGCATGACGCACAATTCTCACTCCTTTTTCACGTTCTGATCCAAGCTTGTACTAAAATTGCAGATACAGGAAGGGATTGTAGGAATCCCCTACTAAGAAGCTGGCGGAAAGCACCAGTGCGGCAACAGGCAGCACCCACTCCAGCACGGTTCCGAAAACTACGGGCACCGCATGAGAGGAAGCGCAAAGCCGGTGATACAGCGTGCGAACCAGGGGCGTACAGGCCAATACGGCCGCCAGAAGGAAGAAACAGTAATTCAAAAACTGGTTAGAGGCCTCAAAGCTGGTAAGCGGGTTTCCGTTCAGGCAGAATAACCCCTTTACCACGACCCAGGCCTGGGTAAAATCTCGGAAGTAGAATAAAATCCAGCCAAAGAACACCACCAGCAGGGTATACAAATGGCCGAAAAAGGCAGGAAGCCTTTGCAGCCCTGGAATCAGGAACTTTTCCAGAGCCAGGAACACAAAATAGTACAGGCCCCACAAAATGAAATTCCAGTCCGCTCCGTGCCACATGCCGGTAAGCAGCCACACAATAAACAGGTTCAGCGCCTGCCGGGGCTTTCCCCTGCGGTTGCCACCCAAAGGGATGTAGACGTAATCCCGGAAAAAACTGGAAAGGGACATATGCCACCTGCGCCAGAATTCTGTGACAGAGCGAGACAGATAGGGATAATCAAAATTTTCTTTATAGCGAAAGCCCACCATCAGGCCCATGCCAATGGCCATATCCGAGTAGGCGGAAAAATCCAGGTAAATTTGGAGCATGTAGGCAAAGCAACCCAGCCACAGGGAAAGGGCGGGAGCGGCCTGCAGCTTCATCAGATTTTCAGCCTGATGCTCCACAAGCCCATCGAAAATCGTGAGAGAAGCAAGCTTACCGCAGACATTTGCCAGCAGAACCTTTTTTGCAAGGCCCGAAGCAAAGCGGTTGATGCCGTTTCTCAGATCCTCGCTGTCCACATGGCGGGAAAGGATCTGCTCCGATACATCCTTATAGCGGACAATAGGGCCGGCAATGCACTGATGAAACAAACAGACATAAAGAAGCAGCCGCCTGAATTTTGGCTGTGCGGGAACTTCACCCTGGTAAACATCCACCAGATAGGAAAGAAGCTGAAAGGTGTAAAAGGAAATACCGATAGGCAACGCGATCTGCGGAATGATTTCAGGAAAACCGAACCATCGCTGGGTATTTTCCGCAACGAACATGCCATATTTGAAAAAGGAAAGCAAGCCCAAATCTAAAATGCAGCCCAGCGCCAGGAAAAGCTTGCTTTTTCCGGTGCCTCTGTATTTGCCGATCAGCTGGGAAAGCAGCCAGTCAGCAAGGGCCATAAACAGCAGAATGACAATGTAGAAGGGCTCTCCCCAGGCATAAAACACAAGGGAAAAGAGAATGAGTACCGTGTTTTTGGTTTCAACATTTCGGGCCAGAGTATAAACAAGCATTTGCAGAGGGAAAAAGACGCATAGAAACACAAGGGACGAGAATACCACGGTCTTTTCCTCCTTCTGCTAAAAATACTGAAATATCGGACAAATCTGGAAAAGCGGTTTACCGCTGCTCCCCATTCTGGTCGGTTCCCACAGGAGGCTGCACAGGCTGCTGTGGCGGCGTATAGGGAGGCTGTTGGGGCGGGGCGGAAAAGGGC
>CAMVYG010000262.1 GCA_947171615.1 uncultured Clostridia bacterium | reverse complement strand
GCTCCGTGCCGCCGTTTATGGCAAGGTACGCCTGCTGCTTCCCATGATACCGGGGGTGGAAGAGCTTCGCTGGGTGCGCGCTGTTTTGGCGGAATGCCGGGAAGAGCTGCGGCAGCGGGGAGAGAAGCTCCCTGAAAAGTTTCCGGTAGGCGTTATGATGGAAACTGCGGCCTCGGTGCTTACGGCGGATCTTCTGGCCCGGGAAGCGGATTTTTTCAGCATCGGTATGAATGACTTGACTCAATACACCCTGGCGGTGGATCGGGACAACGCCAAAGTGTCACATCTGTACTCCTGCTATGAGCCCGCGGTGCTTCGGTCTGTTCAGCATATTTTTTCCTGCGGAACAGCTGCCGGTATTCCTGTCAGCGTCTGCGGCCAAGCTACTGAGGATCCATTGTATCTGCCGCTGCTTTTGGGAATGGGGATAGAAGATTTTAATGTGCAGCCCTCTTTTCTTCTTTCCGCCCGCCAGGTGCTTTCCCGGTGGACGAAGAAGGAAGCGGCGCTTCTGGCAGAACGGGCAATGCTGCTGGAAACAGGAGGAGAGGTCTATAGCCTGCTTAAAAAAAGCCGCAAGGGCTAGGCGGTTAGTAGTTAGATTTTTGCAGTTAGCCGTTAAACAAGAGTAGGGGATCAGTACCCATGAATCGGCAATAACCGAGCTTCTTCGGTGGAATGATTCATCAAAACGAAAGAACCCCGTCCGGTACATGACGAAAATCAGTCATGCGCCGGGCGGGGTCTTTTTTAAGTGATTTACTTTTCAGGCATTGGGGGTTCGGAACTATCGGAAACCGGGGAAGGCGCGCTCGGTGGCTCCGGTGAAGCAGAAACAGCAGAGACCTGTTGACTAGGCGTCTCTTGGGGAGGAGAGATCTGCTGTGCCGCGGAAGCTTCCACAGTGGAAGAAATCTGTATGGAAGGTGCGGAAACAGGGGGTACGGAAACCAGCGGAAATTCAACTACAGTGATAAACAAGTCGCCGTCTGTGTGTACCGTAAAGCGTCCGCCGCAGGCTTCTGTAAAGCTTTTGGCAATGGACAGCCCCAATCCGCTGCCTTCGGTGGTGCGGTTCTGATCCCCCCGAACGAATCTGGCGGTAAGGTCTTCACCGTTCATGGTGATCTCATTTCGGGAAATATTACGGATACTCACCACGGCGCTGCCGTTTTGCGCGATCAACTGCAAATATACCCGGGAACCTTCCAGAGAGTACTGGGTGCAGTTCCGGATCAGATTTTGGAACACCCGGTACAGCCGTTGTCCGTCTGCGTGAACCAGCAGAGGCGTGTCGGGAATATCCACCCGCCAGGTCAGCGGGGCAGGCTGGAGAGTTTCCTCCATTTCCGCAAGGGTCTGCTTCAGGAGCTTTCCGATATCCAAATCCTCTAGATCCAGATGAATATTCCCGGTGGCAGCTTTGGAAACCTCAAACACGTCCTGCACAATGGAGCTGAGGCGGTCTGCCTTACGGGAAATCGTGTTTACATAATCCATGACAAGCGGCGGCAGATCCGGCTCCTTTTTGATGAGCTCAATGTAACTGATAATAGAGGTCAGGGGTGTTTTAATATCATGGGAAACATTGGTGATCAGCTCTACCTTGGTGCGGTCCGCCTTGATCCCCTCGTCCACAGCCTTTTGAATGCCAATACGGATCATATTGAGCTGCATGGCGCAGTCATATAAATTGGAGGTGGGGGGCACATGGTTTACGGCGTCCAGATTTCCACCGTACATTTCAGCAATTTGAGCCATCAGGAAATTCCAGTCCCGCAGATCCTGCTTTAAGGTGAAGACATACCAGAGAATGGTGCCTCCCACACCTACCGCGGCAAACAGCAGGGTGAAGAAAAACAGTACTTCCTGAAAGGGCATATAATGGCCGGAGATCCACAAAGAAATTACCGTGGCCAGGGCGATGATCCCAAAGATCACGCCAAGACAGGAATACAGCCTTCGCAGGCTGCGCTGCTGGAAAGTGGACATGCCCCGATAGCTGTTCAGCGCTTTTAAGATGGAATGAATGATGTTGTGGTGAAACAGGCTTTTATTGTAGCTGATATCAAGGCACAGAAAGTACAGCGAAATAATGCCGGCGCAAAGAGTGACGATCACAAAACTAAAAGAATTCATGTCAATGATCAGCGCAAACAGCAAAAGCAGAGCAATACATAAAAGCTTTACTTCCACCCATATGTTGGCAAGCCACCCGGCAATATCCGCTTCCAGCTTCCGGCGGTCTTTCCGAAAGAGAAACACCGGAAGGATCACGGCGACAGCAAGGGCAAAAATGCTGAGAAGCTGTACCGTAAATTCGTATAATGCCTGCTGAGCGCTTTCGGCAGCCACCTCATAAGAAACAGAAGTGGAAGAAAGAGCACTGAAAAAATCGGCAATACGAGCCTGTAAAAAGGGATCCACTGCTACCATAACCAGGCCTATGGCACTTACGGTGATCCCGCAAAGCGTTACCATCAGGCACAGCCAGGAAACAACGCCCTTGAAAGTACTAGTGCTTTTCGATTTTGTAGCCAATGCCCCACACCACCTTTAAATATTCCGGCTCGCTTGGATTGATCTCTATTTTTTCCCGGATCCGGCGAATGTGCACCATTACCGTGTTTTCCGTGGAATAGGCGGATTCGTTCCAGATTTTTGAGTAGATCTCCTCAGCGGGAAAAATGCGGCCGGGGTTCCGCATGAGAAGCTCCACGATTTTTGTTTCCGTTGCGGTGAGCTTTACCGGCTCTCCATCGGCATACAGCACGTGCTCATCCAAATGAAAGGTGAGCCTGCCGTTTACAATGGTATTCTCGCTGCTTGCGTTGATATCTCCTAGGCTGGTATACCGGCGCAGCTGAGACTTTACCCGGGCGGTAAGCTCCATGGGGTTAAAGGGCTTTGTGATATAATCGTCCGCTCCCATGGAAAGGCCGATGACCTTGTCGCTGTTTTCGCTTTTGGCTGAAAGCACAATGATGGGCAGGTTTTTTCGTTCCCGGATCTTCATGATAGCGGAAAGACCGTCCAGCTTCGGCATCATCACATCGATGATGATCAGGTGGATCTCCTTCGTCATGGCGAGATCCAAAGCCTCCAGGCCGTCAAAGGCCTTATAAACCGTGTATCCCTCGCTTTCCAGATTCAGGGCGATGGCGCGCACGATCTCCCTGTCGTCATCCACGACTAAAATGTTTTTATTATCCAGCGATTCCATGGCAGGAGCTCCCTTCAAAAATGAAATTTGGAAAGAACGGGCCGCAAAGCCCGGGCTGAGTTCAGAGATTTTAAAGGATAGGTATTAGT
>CAMVYG010000261.1 GCA_947171615.1 uncultured Clostridia bacterium | reverse complement strand
CTGACAGCTTTGTTTACGGCAACCTCAGCCACCTGCGTAACAGGGCTTTCTGTGGTAGACACTACCGCGCACTGGTCTGTGTTCGGGCAGGGTGTGATCCTGTTTTTGATCCAGCTGGGCGGTTTGGGCTTTTCTACCTTTGCCATCGGGCTTACCCTGCTGGTACGCCGGAAGCTGGGGCTGCGGGAACTTATGCTGGCCAGTGAGTCCACCGGCGGCAGCGCTTTAGATGCGGTTTCGCTGATGAAGCTGGTGCTGGGGTTTACTTTTGCCTGTGAGGCGCTGGGGGCAGGGCTTTTGATGCTTCGCTTTGTGCCGATGATGGGAACAAAGGGAATATGGCCTGCGGTATTTGTGGCGATATCTGCCTACTGCAATGCCGGTTTTGATATTTTAGGCGGCGTTCCGGGCAATTCCAGCATGACCGCCTTTGCCGGAGATCCTTTGGTCAGTCTTACCGTATCGGCGCTGATTATCATTGGTGGTTTGGGATTTGTGGTGGTGCAGGATATTTACCAGTGCAAGCTTCTTCCCCGGTTTCGAAGAAAAGAAACTGCCCGGCTGCGCTTTTTCTCCCAGATCTGTTTGCGGGGCACTGTGGTGCTGCTGGTGCTGGGCACGCTGAGCTTCCTGCTGCTGGAATATAATAACACCATGAAGGATCTGAATTTCTTTGAAAAGCTGAATGCTGCTTTTTTCCAATCCGTCAATACCAGAACGGCAGGCTTTGCTTCGGTAAATATTGCCGGAGAAAGGGATTTCACCAAGGTGTTTACCTGTATTCTCATGTTTATCGGCGGTTGTCCCGGCTCTACCGCGGGCGGCATTAAAATCAGCACCTTTGTTGTGCTGTTTGTAACGGTGTTCTCCACTATGCAGGGCAGGGAAGAGCCGGTGGTGCTCAAGCACCGGTTTTCCGTAAGTATGGTACACAAAGCCCTGACCGTGGCGATTTTAGGTCTTTTACTGGTGTTTGTAGACGCAGGCGTGATCAGCAATATGAACCCGCCCATTCCGTTTTTAGATTGCCTTTTTGAAGCTGCCTCCGCTTTTGCCACCGTAGGACTTTCCGCCAGCGTTACCCCCCGGCTGGAACCGATTTCCAAGCTGCTGCTGTGCTTTACCATGTTTGTGGGAAGGGTGGGCCCGGTTTCCTTCGGGCTGTCTATTTTAATGCGCCGCCGGGGAGAAAGGGATTCTGTTTTGCCGGAGGGCCGTATGCTTATTGGTTAAACGGCGCTTTCCTTTTTTGCGTTTGATAAATAACACAAGGGGACAACTCCGCGGAGTTGTCCCCTTGCCTTTTTCAACGACCAATAACGAGCTGCGAACCGTAGGCAACAAATAACCATAATTTATCAATCACTACTCACTGTCATTCTGAACCGCCAAAGGCGGTGAAGAATCTCGACCAGCAGGGACTAGCAACCAAAGACTTGGCTCTCCCAGTGGGAGAGCTGTCACGGCTTCGCCGTGACTGAGAGGGCCTTGTACCCGTAGGCTAAGAAAAAATCGAGATCCTTCACCGTGAAGAGGCGGAGCCTCTTCTGTTCAGAGATGACAGAGGTGCTGGCTGCCTCTTTTCTCAGATAATGGCATAGAATGATAAATCTATACTTTTCAGTGTTTCTGCATTATCCGGCCAGGAGCTTCATTTTTGATTTCCCACGTGTTTTTTAATGGCCTGAAAGGTTTCCTCACTGATCACATGCTCGATCCGGCAGGCGTCCTCGGCAGCAATGCGGGGATCAACTCCCAGGCTCACCAGCCATTGGGTGAACAAAGTGTGCCTTTCGTATACGCTTTCGGCAATTTGCAGCCCTTTATCCGTTAAGGCGATCTGGCCGGTTCCGTCTACGGTAATGCAGCCCTGCTCCCGCAGGTTTTTCATTGCCACGCTGACGCTGGGCTTACTGAATTCCAGCTCGGCCGCGATATCGATAGAGCGTACCGACCCGTTTCGCTGTTTCAAAAGCAGGATGGTTTCCAGATAGTTTTCCGCAGATTCCTGTATTCTGGGCACGGTGAAGCTCCTTTCCTTCCAAAAGCGGTGGATAGACCCGGAACAGTATTTTTCTTTTTTGCACGGCTTCATTATAACTTTTTCAGAAATGAATTGCAAGGCGCGTCCTGCTGAAATCTTGCAAAAGCCTTAAAAAGGTGATATTCTTTGATGAGATTGAAACTTGGTAAGGAAAAGAGGGCTTTATTTATGGCGGTTCCTACCGTGCTTTTTTATAATCTGGATTCGGAAAAGGGCAGAAAAATTAAGCTTTTGTGCCTTGCCATGAAGCTGCGGGTAAAAAATGTTTCTCCGGCTGAATATGGGATCCCCCTGGGAGAGCTGCTGCAGGGAAAGGGCGAGCCATCGGAGGATACCGAAGTGTTTTCAGAAGAGATGCTGGTAATGGCTCATTTGACGAACGGTCAGGTAGATGCTTTTTTACATGGCTTTCGCCGAAAGAAAATAGAGCCTGTTTCTTTGAAGGCCGTTCTTACGCCGGTGAATTCCACCTGGGATTCCGGAACGCTTCGGGAGGAGCTTTTACGTGAGCGGGGGGAGTTTGAGAAAACGACTGCCCGGGAACCTTTCAAAAATGAAAGCCCTGCCGGAATTTCGTAAGAAATACTGCTGGGATTTCGCAAGGTCTTTTTTCTATCATGGCTATGATGATCGCAGGGCGATCATCAGCGAGAAAGGCTGAAGCACACAGTGCTTCCCTTTGCTTTGCAAAGTACCGCCTTTCTCAAAAGTGGCTTATGGTATAATAGGAAAGGGGAGAGGCTCTGTGAAAAAATTTTTAAAAACACTTCGCAATCTGTTTGTGCTCTTAATTATAGTGGGAGTATGCGCTGTCGGAATACTGGTGTTTCAGGGTTATCAGCTGTATCGGGACGCTTTGGAGAAAACGCCGCTGGAGACGAAGCTCCTTGAGGTGCGCTCTCAGGAGGATTATACGGCTTTTTCAAAATTACCGAAAATGTACCGGGACGCGGTGGTGGCGGCAGAGGATCACCGCTTTTACGAGCATGGCGGGGTAGACCCGATCTCTATCGGCAGAGCGGTGTGGATCGATCTCTGTACCATGTCCTTTGCCGAAGGAGGCAGCACCATTACCCAGCAGGTGGCGAAAAACCTCTATTTTACACAGGAAAAAAAGCTTACCCGGAAGATCGCCGAGGTGTTTATGGCATGGGATCTGGAAAAGCTCTGTGAAAAGGACGAGATATTAGAGCTCTATGTCAACAGCATCTACTTTGGAAACGGCTGTTATACGGTAAGGGCCGCGTCTCTTTCCTATTTTGGGAAAGAGCCCGCCGATATGACAGAT
>CAMVYG010000260.1 GCA_947171615.1 uncultured Clostridia bacterium | reverse complement strand
CGGCACAGGAAACAGAAGAGCTTCAGACCAATGGGCGCATTTTAGTGGATACCCTAAAAAGCTTCGGAGTTCAAACGAAAATACTGGATATTTGCCGAGGCCCCTCTGTAACGAGATATGAAATACAGCCTGCTGCCGGCGTAAAAATCAGCAAGATCACGAATCTGTCGGATGATTTGGCGCTGAATCTTGCCGCTACAGGTGTGCGGATCGAAGCGCCCATTCCCGGAAAAGCCGCTGTGGGAATTGAAGTTCCCAATAAGACCCGAAATACCGTGCGAATGCGGGAATTGATCGAATCCAATTCCTTCCAGACTTCCAAGGGAAAGCTTTCTGTGGCATTAGGACGTGATATTGCGGGCCAGCCTGTGGTAGCGGATCTTTCCAAAATGCCTCATTTGCTGATTGCAGGTACTACTGGTTCCGGTAAATCAGTCTGTATCAACTCTCTGATCATCAGTATGCTTTTCAAGGCCAGTCCGGACGAAGTTCGGTTTTTGATGATCGACCCGAAGGCAGTGGAACTGACTGAGTATAACGGCATGCCCCATATGCTGGTTCCTGTGGTGACTGATCCGCGCAAGGCCTCCGGCGCTTTGGGCTGGGCCGTATCGGAAATGATGAATCGCTACAAAATTTTCTCGGAATTTAACGTCCGAAATCTCAAAGGATACAACACCCTGGCGGAATCTCAAAACTTCCAGGACGAAAACGGGCAGCCGATGCCCTTTATGCCGCAAATCGTCATCATTATCGATGAGTTGGCGGATCTGATGATGGCGGCCCCGAAAGAGGTAGAAGATTCTATTTGCCGTCTGGCACAGCTGGCCAGAGCGGCAGGTATGCATTTGGTGGTTGCTACCCAGCGTCCTTCTGTAGATGTGGTGACGGGTCTGATCAAAGCCAATATTCCCAGCCGAATCGCATTGACAGTATCTAATTCCGTGGATTCCCGTACAATTTTAGATGCGGGCGGTGCGGAAAAGCTGTTGGGAAACGGCGATATGCTGTTTTCTCCGGTAGGGGCCAATAAGCCGGTTCGTGTGCAGGGGTGCTATGTCAGCGATGATGAGATCTCTTCAATCGTGGAGTTTGTAAAAAAGACAAAAACCATTGAGTATGATGAAGCCGTGATTCAGGAGATCGAGCGAAATGCGGCAAGTGAGGGAGACAACAAAGGAGATGCCCAGGATAGCGATGGCGGCTCCAGCGATCCCATGATGGAAGAAGCGATCAAATGCGTCATAGAAGCCGGACAAGCCTCTACTTCGCTGTTACAGAGAAGGCTTCGTCTCGGCTATGCCAGGGCGGGACGTTTGATCGATGAAATGGAGCAGTTGGGCATCGTTGGGCCTCATGAGGGGTCTAAACCAAGACAAGTGCTCATGACATACGCGCAGTGGGCGGAAATGCACATGCAGAAGGCTGATCCCACACAGATGGAAATCCCCGATGAAGAATAAGCAGGAGTCTTTAAACAAGGAAGCAGTTTTTGAAAGCCGGCAAATCAGAAAAAGATTTCTTGGCCGCTGTCTTTTGCTGGCACTTGCTGTTTTGCTGGTTTTTTCCTTTACTTCTTTAGGCAGAGACCTGTGGAAACAGCTGTTTTTCCTTTCCGGATTTGGTGGAAAAACCGATGCTCCTTTAGCAATTCATGTGCTGGATGTCGGAAAGGCAGACGCTGTTGTGATCGAGTGCGAAGGGCATGCGGCCCTTTTAGATGCCGGTACAGCCGTTTCGGGAGAAATGATCGTAGATTATTTAAAGCGCAACCGCATAGATTCTTTGGACTATGTTATTGCGTCCCACCCGGATAAAGATCATATTGGCGGCATGGCACAGGTGCTTACTGAAGTAAAGGTGGATCAGTTTTTACGTTCTCCGTATTTCAGCGAGAAATATGAAGAGCTTCAATCGGTACGGCAGGAACAATCTATAGGAGAAACCACCATTGTTTCCGGAGACAGCATTTCTCTGGGCGGCGCTACTCTTTCTGTTCTCGGCCCTTTGAAGGAATACTCGGATACCAACAATGCTTCTTTGGTGATATGGCTGGAATATCAAGGCTTTTCCACTTTGTTTTGTGGAGACATCGAAGAAGAGGCGGAGCTTGATTTAGCGGAAGCTTATGGCACAGCGCTATCTTCTGATTTATTGAAAGTTCCGCACCATGGAAGCAAAACATCCTGTACAGATTTGTTTTTAAGCCTGGTAAGTCCCCGGTACGCAGTAGTTTCTGTAGGCCGGGACAATCATAATCTTCCTGCGGAGCAGGTTTTGAAAAAGCTGGATCTTGTTTCTGAAGAACTCTATCAAACCGATACGGACGGCACTGTGGTTTTTACCATTCAGGAAAATGAAGTAAAAATCTTCACTAATCAGTGACATGGCAGATTTCTGTGATTTGTATTATCAAGCACGCAAAAGGAGAAAAAACATGGCAAAAAGACTTGTGATCGATCGTTTTGAAGGAAAGTACGCAATCTGTGAGGATAGCGAACAGAAGTATTTTGCTATTGAGACTACAGAACTTCCTGCAGATGCTTCAGAAGGCTGTGTGCTTTTGATTTCTGAGGAAGGTGAGCTTCGCTTGGACACTGAGGAAACAGAGCGCCGCAGAAAGGAAATGGCAGAAAAGCAACGGCGGGCCTTTGGCGGTTGATCGTTTTGTAAAATACAGAAAAAGATTCCGCTGAAAGAGTGTCGGTTTTCAGCGGATCTTTGCTATAAGGGAGGTTTCCTGCGATGAAATTGAAACTATTACTTGCTATGCCTTATCGCTATCACGAAATTGAGGAATTGAAAAAAATTTTAGATATGGACGCAGATATTTACATTTTTCCTGAAGGTTTTTTGCATAATTTATCCCTTGATGCCGCACGGAAGATGATAGGGGATAAGGGGAAATTTGTAATATCAGGATATAAACAGCAAGAGCAAAACGGTACCTTTGAAAAAGTGTTGGTGATCGATTCCGGCAAAGTGACTGATGAATACACAAAGTGTATTCTGACAACCGGAGAAAAAGAAAAAGGAAAGCTCAGCGGCCCGAAAATTCACTGTGTACATACAAGGTACGGACTGATAGGAATTCCGATTTGCTATGAGATACATTTTCCGGAAGTTGTGCGTATCATGGCCCTTGAAAATCCGATTATGATGATCAATATCATTGGTACCGGTATGTACCACGAAAAGCAGTATGAGCAATGGACCACCCTGGCAAAAGCGAGAGCGATTGAAAATGAAGTTTTTGTTATGGGATGTTCTCACTTTGCTGGGGAGATTCCCCTGGCTTTTGCATATTCCCCTGAAGGAAAGGTGCTGAAAGAGTGTAAAAATCACCACGGAGCAGTGGTTGTGGAAA
>CAMVYG010000259.1 GCA_947171615.1 uncultured Clostridia bacterium | reverse complement strand
GGCTGGTTTTCCACCGCGGCGGCAACCAGCTCCCCGATTTCCAGAAAGGATATTTTTTTCGATAAAAACAGCTCTACCGCCTTTTCATTGGCTCCATTTGCCGCGGCAGGGGCCAAACCTCCCCGCCGCAAAGCGCCGATGCACACAGGCAGACAGCGGAAGGTTTCCAGATCCGGCTCAAAAAAGGTCAGGTTTTTCTGTTTCCACAGCTCCAGCTCTTTGACCGGTGACGGTACCCTTTGGGGATAAGTCAGAGCGTATTGAATGGGAATTCTCATATCCGGCTCTCCCAGCTGGGCCAGCACGGAATGGTCCCGGTATTCGATGAGGGAATGGACGATGCTTTCCCGATGAACCACCACTTCAATGCGTTCCGGCGGCATCTGAAACAGCCAGGAGGCTTCTATCACTTCCAGCCCTTTATTCATCAGGGTGGCGGAATCGATAGTGACCTTAGCCCCCATATCCCAGTTCGGGTGACGCAGCGCCTGCTCCGGGGTGATCTCTCTTAGCTCTTCCCGGCTTTTCCCAAAAAAGGGACCGCCGGAGGCGGTGAGGATCAGCTTCTTGAGCGCGTCCGGCCCCGGACAGCCCTGCAGGCATTGAAAAATGGCGGAATGTTCGCTGTCTACCGGAAGAATCTCTACACCGTTTTGCCGGGCGGCTTCCATCACAAGGCTGCCGCCTGCCACCAGGGTTTCCTTATTGGCAAGCGCCAGCGTTTTTTTCGCCCGGATCGCTGAAAGCGTGGGCCGCAGGCCGACCATGCCCACCACGGCGTTCAAGGTGATTTCCGCCGTTTCCCAGGCGGCGGCTTCGCATAAACCCTCCATGCCCTCCAAAACAGTTATCGAAAGATCCCGCACACGGGATCTGAGCTCACCGGCCGCGGCGGGATCAAACACAGCCGCGGCAGCGGGGCGGAACTCCCGGATCTGCTGCTCCAGCAGGTCTACATTGGAATGGGCCGCCAGCACTTCTATTTCAACAGGGCAATCGGTCTCCTTCAACCCGCGCACTACCTCCAGGGTCTGTGTGCCGATGGAACCGGTAGAGCCCAGCAAAGCCAAACGCTTCATAGCTATGCTCCTTCCTCTTTCTTTAGGACTGCGCAGCGCTGTTGTAATGATATAAAACCCCGGCGATACAAAGATTTATCAGCCTGTCACCAATGGCA
The DNA here is from genome assembly GCA_947171615.1 of uncultured Clostridia bacterium. Taxonomy (GTDB): domain Bacteria; phylum Bacillota; class Clostridia; order Oscillospirales; family Acutalibacteraceae; genus Acutalibacter. Next base: position 2,192 of record CAMVYG010000259.1, on the reverse strand, counting down.
GCCAGCACGCCAGCAGATATACAAAGGGGGCAGTAAAAATCACGCTGTCGAATCGATCTAAAATTCCGCCATGACCGGGAATCACCGAACCGAAATCTTTGATATGGCAGCTTCGCTTAATGAGGGAAAAGCTGAGATCGCCCAAAATGGAAATGGGAGAACCGAGAAAGCCGATCAAAAACAGAGGAAGATAATGGGCCTGTACCTGCCCGTGATACATCCCCTGCGAAAGCACCAGTCCGCTGAGCAGCATAAAGGCTACATTGACGATCATTCCGCCAATGGCCCCTTCCACTGTCTTTTTAGGACTGATCGCAGGACAAAGCTTATGCTTTCCAAAGAAAGTTCCCGCAAAATACGCCCCCGCGTCCGCCACCCAGGCGGCAAATACAGCAAGCAGTACGTAATACATGCCGTGAGCCGGATTCAGATCCCGCAAAGCTACCAGACATTGCAGCGCCGAAGGGATCAGCACCGCCATGCTGTACAGCACCCCCACTTCCTTGAAGGTGGTTTCTTCGTGATAAAGGATCATAGCGGAAAAAACAAGCGCCGTGAAAAGGCAGTATACAAGAAGCTGCAAATCTCCATCGGTAAAAGGAACCGCCGCACCCACCACCAAAGATGGCAGGCACAAAAACCATTTTTTTTGCAGCTCCATGGCTTTGATGATTTCGTACATGGCGATGACAGAAATCAGGGCCACCGCAATATTCAGTGCCAAAGGGAAAGAGGTGTTAAACACAATGATGGCCGCACAGAATAACACCAGCACGGCGCCGGACAAAACTCGCTGCTTCATTTCCTTACTTCCTTTGCTTTTTTCCCGAAATCCCTTACGGGAAGTTTTTTATACGCCGCCAAACCGCCGTTGACGCTGTGAGTAGATCCGAATTGCCTCATCAAAATCCCCGGTCTTAAAATCCGGCCAGAGAATATCAAAATAAACCAGCTCCGCATAAGCTCCCTGCCACAACAGGAAATTAGACAGCCGCTGTTCTCCGCTTGGGCGAATGATCAGATCCGGGTCGGGCTGGCCGGCAGTATAAAGATACTGGGACAAAAGCTCCGGGGTCAATTCCTCCGGCTCCCGCTTCCCCGCCTTCACTTCCCCGGCAAAAAGCTTTGCCCCGCGCACCAGCTCGTCTCTGCCGCCGTAATTCATGGCAAGATTCAGCACCATACCGGTTTTTGGTGCAGAAGCCTCCTCTACTTCGTGAATGAGCGCCCGCAACTCCGGTGAAAAAGCAGAAACATCGCCAATAAAGCGTACCCTGATATTTTCGTCCATAAAATCCCGGAGAGCTTCTTCCAGATAATCCTTGAAAAGGCCCATCAGGGCATTAACCTCTTCCGCAGGGCGGGACCAGTTTTCAGTAGAAAAAGCATAAACGGTCAGATATTTCACCCCAACCCTGGAAGCATAGCGGGTAATGGTTCGAAAATTCTGCGCCCCTGCCCTGTGCCCGGCAGAACGAGGCAGGCGGCGCTGTTTCGCCCACCTGCCGTTACCGTCCATAATGATCCCCACATGAGCGGGAATTGTAACCGCCGCCGGAAGTTCCCCGGAAGCTTTTTTCTTTCGGAAAAACATAGCCGCTCCTTTCAGGAACAGAAAGATGAAGATTTTTCGGGCTGTGCGCCCAAATCAAATCTCCATAATCTCCTTTTCCTTACGCTGGAAGCTTGTATCTGCATTCTTAACGTACTTATCGGTCAAATCCTGAATTTTCTTTTCGCCCTGCTTCTGATCATCTTCAGTGATATCGCCGTTTTTCTTCATTTCCTTCAGCTTTTCAATGGCGTCCCGGCGAATGGCGCGCACCGCCACCTTGGCTTCCTCCGCCATTTTGCTGATCTCCTTTGCCAGCTCCCGGCGGCGCTCCTCATTTAAGGGAGGGAATACCAGACGAATGATCTTGCCGTCATTCTGGGGATTCACGCCCAAGTCAGAAGTCTGAATAGCTTTTTCGATGCCCCGCAGCACAGAAGCGTCCCAGGGCTGAATGGTGAGCACCCTGGCTTCCGACACCGCCACTGCCGCCAACTGGTTGATCGGCGTGGGCGTATCGTAATAATCCACCATGATCTTATCCAGCACGGCGGGATTCGCTCTGCCTGCCCGCACAGCGGCATACTCTTCCTCCAAATGCTCTACAGACTTGCCCATTTTACGCTCCGCTTTTTCAAAT